>NZ_JAUZMZ010000198.1:0-8032 GCF_036327435.1 Rhodococcus chondri
CGGGTGGTCGCCGACACCGCGGAGATCGCCGCGCCCAGGCTCAGGGCGGCCGCGAGGGTGAAGAGCACCGCCAGCGCGTAACCCCCCGGCTGCGCCGGCAATGGCACCTCGAACACGAACCTGCCCACGAGCAGCGCAAAGAGCACCGACACCGCTACCGCAACCGCGTGCACGGCGATCTGCGCCATCAACAGCGTCGCGGGACGGGCCGGTGTCACCGACAGCCGCCGCAGGATGCCGCGTTCCCGATACGCGGACAACACCGCCGGCATGGTCTGGATACCGGCGACGATCATCGCCAACAGCACTACGACCGGGACGTAGAGGGCGATGACCCGACGCCCGCCGAGGTTCGCGCCGGCCTCCCGGAACGCGGGGATGAGACCGAGAATCGTCAGCAGGGCGACGGGGAACACCAGGATCCAGAACAGGGCGCCGGGCTCGCGCGCGAAAGCCGCGCCTCGGTGCGCAGCACCGCGACCGTAGGGTTTGTTGCGGCCGCGGGTGTCGTGTCGATGGGCATCTCAGTTCTCCGGGGTGATGATGTCGAGGAATGCGTCGTCGAGCGTGGCGTCGGTGATGCGGAGCCGCTCGGCGACGATCCCCCGGCCGGCAAGGAGGCCGAGCACCGCGTCGACCGCTCTGCCGCTGCCTTCGACGACCATCCGATCGTGGTCGCGACGTACCGCAGCGACATCGGGCAACGCTTCGAGCAACACCGGATCGAGTGGCGCCGAGGGACGGAACGAGACGATGGTGGAGGTGGCGGCCCGTCCGATCAGTTCTGCCGGACTGCCGAACGCCCTGATGGCGCCCGAGTCGAACACCGCGACCCGATCGCACAGTCGTTGTGCTTCCTCCATGAAATGTGTGACCAGCAGGACGGTGACCCCGGATTCGCGGACCTCCTCGATCAGCGCCCATGTTTCACGGCGGCCGCGCGGGTCGAGACCGGTCGTGAGTTCGTCGAGCACGACCACCCGGGGAGTTCCGATCAGCGCGAGCGCGATGAACAGCCGCTGCTGCTGCCCCCCGGACAGCTTCGCGAATCGGGTGTCGAGCACGTGCCCGAGGCCCAGCCGCTCGGCGAGCGCGAGGCCGTCGGCCGGCCGCCGATAGAACGACGCGTACAGGCCGAGGGCCTCACGCACGGTCAGTTTCGGTTGCAGTTCGCTCTGCTGCAGCTGCGCGCCGAGCAGTTCCGTGACCGCGCGGCGGTCGGCGATCGGGTCGAGACCCGTGACGCGGACGGTGCCCCGGTCCGGTGTCCGCAAACCGGAAACACACTCGACGATGGTGGTCTTCCCGGCACCGTTGGGGCCGAGGACCCCGAAGATCTCGCCCTCCTCGACTTCGAAGCTCACCCCGTCGACGACGGTGCGGTCGCCGTACGACTTGTGCAGATCCGTCACTTCCACAATGGGCATGTGTCGAGCGTGCCCGGCGGCAGGGGCGCTACACATCACCCGACCGGATCGCGGTGACATCGACCGATCGGACGATGCGAACTACAGGCCGGTTCAGCGCTTGAACGACATCATCCGGCGCACATACTTCGGCACCGCGCGCGCCGGGACAGCGACCGGCCAGTCGTCGGCACGAAAGTATGCGTCGGTGCCGCCGTCGACCACCACGACGCTGCCGACCATGAAGTTCGCGGCGGTCGAGAGCATGAATTCGACCCACTCGGCGATCTGCGCGGCTTCGCCGTACCCGCCGATCGGCACGGGAAAGTTCTCGACCCGCTTCGCTTCCGGACCCGAAAGCTGCGCTTCGAGCAGGGGTGTCGAAATAGCGCCCGGTGCAAGCACATTGAGTCGTATTCCGGATCCGGCCCACTGCTCGGTGACGGCGGTACGACGAGCCCAGCGGGTCACGGCGATCTTCGATGCGGCATACGTGAACGGCCCTGCGGCGGCACTGATGCGACTCGCGCATCTGACTCCCTTGTCGAGGTTCCCGGCGAGGAACGCCTTGACCGCGGAGTTCGGGACCGCGGGTGTCGCCGTGGTCGAGTTCGATCCGAACACGACCACCTTGCTGTTGCCCGTCGCCGCGAGGGCGGGCCGCCATCCGACCAGCAGATCGATCACGCCGCGTACGTTGACCTGCGCGATGATCGCTTCCTTCCCGGGGACCGGGCCCAGACCGGCGGCGAGGACGGCGCCGTCCAGTCGTCCCTCGGCGAGTTCGAGTGTCTGCCGGATCGCGGTCGATCGCCCCTGCGGTGTCGACAGATCGGCCACGACTTCGACGTCTCGCAGGTCCACCCCGATCACGGTGTGCCCGGCGGCGCGCAACCGGTCTGCGCTCGCCTTACCCATTCCGGACGCTGCGCCGGTTACCGCGTATACACCCATCCGTGCCCCCACTTCAGCCGATGTCGAATCTCTCCGCACGCTACAGGCCGGTATCGCCTTGCACACCGGCCCGAGGGCCGAGCGTCGCGCTCACCTCGGCGACAGCCTCACGCAACGTCTGCCCGTAGTCGTCGAGGTTCGGGATCACCCGTGGGCTCGCGGTCACCCCGATCGTGACCGTGTCGCCGAGACCGTACACACCGTGCGTCAGCGACATCACCGGCGACAGACCCGGAAACCCGGCGCTGAAGACCACCGGTCCACCCGCGAGTGCGAGATCCGCCGGCCCACGGTTCACGCTCGACACCACCGTGTTTCCGGTGACCGTCTCCGGGATCGCGTCGAGCGAATACCGATCGACACCGAACCGAAGCAGCGGTGCGGGCACGAAATCGTTTGCCGAATCGCGCTGCGCAAGCAAAGGACTCGACAGTCGCGCACGGCGGCGCGCGAGCTCGCCGGCGATGCGCTCGGCGCGCACGCGGAGATCCGGCTCGGTGACGAACAATTCGACACCGGCGTTGCGGTAGTTGTTGCGCGCCGTCCCGGACGCGTCGCCCGCCACGGTGACCTCGGCGCCGAGCGCGTCCGGAACATTCTCGCCGCGCACCGCGAGAAGCCGTGACAGTGCCACCGACACCGCCGTCAACGCGACGACGGTGACCGTGTGGTCACCCGCGCGGAACTCCTCGGCCGGGCACACCACCATCCGTACAACCCGCTCGGCTCCCGGATCGACATTGAGACCGACGAGCGGCCGCCCGGCCGCGGGCGCAGGCACCTGCCCTGCCGTGGTCGCCTGCTCGAGCGCGCGGTTCGCCGCGGCGGCGCGCCGGCCCTGCGCGATCAGACGCACGATGCGCACCGGTAATCCGAGCAGCGCACGGGCCAGCATTGCGGGCGGGCGGGGAGGCGGCTCGGGCGCGTTCGTGAACGGCGGGTCACCGAGCCCGAACAATGCGCGCGCCAGAGCGCTCGCCCGGCGCCCGTCCGCAAACGCGTGCGAGACCTGCAGCACCACGACAAGTGCGTCGCGGTCGCATCGCGGAGCGCCCCGCACCCCACGGAACACGTGGAGTTGCCACGGGCTCACCCGCGGGTCGATCGAGGTCGACACGAGCGACCCCAGCGCCGACTGCAGGCCCGACCACGACGAGTACGTCGGCCGATGGTCGACGACAAGATCGTCGCTGAAGTCGCGAGGCTCCCAGTACGGATAGTCGAGATTTCCCGGCACGTCACGAATCCGGCACCGGAGCTCACCGATCCGCTCGACGCGGCGCCGAACGGCGGTGCGCACCGCGTCGGCATGGGCGTCGCCTTCGAAGCAGTACAGCAGGAACTGATCATTGCGAATCCGTTCGGCGAGCCACTACATCTGCGCGTCCGCGGGAGTGAGCTGCACGGCCGCCAGCGTACGTCCGCCTCCGGCACGAACACCTGCAACAAATTCAATCGTTGACATTATTAATCATTATTAGTGTACTGTGATTCACGCAACACGGCGTAGCGCACAGCGGAAGGAACGGCCCCCATGAGCTCGGTCTCCCTCGATCGGACGATCTTCGACGCCGATCACGACGCGTTCCGGCACACCGCACGCGGGTTCGCCGAACGAGAGGTCGCGCCCCACCTCGACAGATGGGCCCGCGAGGGACAGGTCGACCGCGATCTCTACCGCAAGGCCGGTGAGCTCGGCCTCCTCGGAGTCGGTGTGGACGAGAGGTTCGGAGGCGGCGGTATCGACGACTTCCGCTTCAACGCAATCGTCATCGAGGAGCTCTCCCGCATCGGCGCGCAGGCGGTCGTCATGGGACTGTCCGGCTTCAACGACCTCGTTGCCCCGTACTTCGAAGCTCTCGCGACCGCCGAACAGAACCACCGCTGGCTCGCCCCGATGGTGACGGGCGAGACGATCGGCGCGATCGCCATGACCGAACCCGGCGCAGGCAGCGATCTCGGCGCCGTGGCCACCACGGCGATTCCGGACGGTGATCACTTCGTCCTCAACGGCACCAAGATCTTCATCTCCAACGGCATACTCGCCGACACGATCATCGTGGTGGCCAAGACCGACCCCGCCGCGGGCAAACACGGCGTGAGCCTGCTCGTGGTCGAGGACGGCATGCCCGGGTTCACCAAGAACGGCCCACTCGACAAGGTGGGCCTGTCCGCGCAGGACACCGCCGAACTGGTCTTCGACAACGTACGGGTTCCCCGCGACCACCTGCTCGGCGAGGAGAACAAGGGCTTCGGTTATCTGCGGCACAACCTGCCGCAGGAACGTCTCAGCATCGCCGTCACATCGATGGCACTGATGACACGCACCTTCGAGACCGCCCTGCAGCATTCGGTCGACCGCAACGCATTCGGCCGGCGCCTCGCCGACTTCCAGGCCAACCGGTTCTATCTCGCCGAACTCGCGACCAAGATCGAGATTGCTCAGGTTTTCGTCGACCGGTGCATTCTGGACGCCTCCCGGCGGGAACTCGACGAGGTCACCGCCGCGATGGCCAAATGGTGGGTCACCGAGCTGCACCTCGAAGTCGTACACCGGAGTGTGCAACTGCACGGTGGCTACGGATTCATGAAGGAGTACGACGTCGCTCGCGACTACCTCGACTCCCGCGCCGGCACCATCTACGGAGGCGCCACGGAAATCATGAAGGAAATCATCGGTCGACGTCTCACAAAGGCGTAGAACACCTCCCCCGCACACATTCCGGCATCAACCACACCCGTCGTGAGGAGAATTCGATGTACAACCAGGGAACCGGAAGCTGGCCGCATCGGCGATCCCGTCAGTCCCCGGACGCGGTCGCGATCAAGTTCCGCGACACCGTCCACACCTACCGCGACCTCGACGAACGGGTCACCCACCTGGCGCACGCACTGCGCACCCTGGGCGTCGGACCGGGTGACCGCGTCGCGCTGCTGAGCGCCAACCACCCCGCCTATCTCGAAGCGCTGTTCGCAGCCGGAGTTCTCGGTGCAATCTTCGTCCCCCTCAATGCCCGTCTCACCACTCCCGAAGTTGCCTATTCCCTGGAGGATTCCGGATCGTCGGTGCTCATCCACTCGGCGGCACTGACCGACATCGCAGCCGAGGCCGTTGCCCAGTCCGGCAACGCGCATCGCGTGGTACTCGACGGCGACCCGGACGAGACGGCTTCGAGTTACGAGTCGATCATCGCCGAAGCAAGTACCGAGCGCATCGACGTGCCGGTCTCGCATGACGACCCCTGCTTCATCATGTACACCTCCGGCACCACGGGCCGGCCGAAGGGTGTCGTGCTCACCCACGGCAATGTCGTCTTCGCGGTGATGAACCCGATCGTCGACCTGGATTTCGTCAGCGACGAGGTATCACTGGTCGCGGCGCCGCTCTTCCACACCGCCGCATTGGATTTCGTCGCCCTTCCGACCCTGCTCAAGGGCGGAGCAGTGCTGATCGAGGAAGGCTTCGAACCCGGACGGATCCTGCAGCTGATCGAACGCGAGCGGGTCACGTACTCCTTCGGAGTCCCCACGATGCTCGACGCGATGAGCAGCCACCCCGACTGGGACACCACCGACCTGAGCTCGATCCGACGCTGGGTGGTGGCGGCGGCACCGGTCCCGCCACGGACCCTGCACACCTATACCGCGCGCGGCATCAAGCTGTGCCAGGCGTACGGCTTGACCGAAACAGGCCCGGGTGCACTGATTCTCACCCCGAACAACGCCGAACGAAAGCTCGGCACCGCCGGAGTTCCGCACTTCTTCACCGACGTGCGCGTCGTCGATCCGGAAGGCGTCGCGGTCGGTCCGCACGAGCGTGGCGAGATCCAGATCTCGGGACCCAACGTCATGACCGGATACTGGAACAAGCCCGACGCCACCGCCTCCGCCTTCACCGACGGCGACTGGTTCCGGTCCGGTGACGTCGGCGTTCCGGACGACGATGGTTTCGTCACCATCGTCGACCGGCTCAAGGACATGATCATCTCGGGCGGCGAGAACATCTATCCGGCCGAGGTGGAAGCAGCAATTCTCGATCTACCCGGGGTGGTCGGCTGCGCGGTGTTCGGTGTGCCCGACGAGAAGTGGGGCGAAGTCGGCCGCGCCGCCGTGACTCTCGCCGAGGGAGCCACGCTCACCGACGCAGAGTTCTTCTCCCATCTGACCGGCCGACTCGCCAAATACAAGATCCCGGCGTCCCTGATCGTCCTCGACGAGATTCCCCGCAACGCCACCGGCAAGATCCGCAAGGACAAACTCCGCGCGATGTTCTCGGACTGATTCCAAACTCCCGTTCCCTCGACCCATGCAGCCCGCGTGACGGTTACCGCCACCAGAACCGAATTGACTGCTGGACAACGCAAGAAAGAAGTTCGCAGGGTCGTCCTGTCGAGTTACCTGGGAAGTACCATCGAGTTCTACGACTTCCTTCTGTGCGCCACCGCTGCCGCGATCGTCTTCGCGCCGGTGTTCTTCTCGAACCTCTCTCCGCTGGCCGGCACCATCGCGTCGATGGGCACCTTCGCCGCTGGATACATCGCCCGGCCGCTCGGCGGAGTGATATTCGGACGCTTCGGCGACATGTACGGCCGGAAGTCGATGTTGTTGATCTCGATGACCGTCATGGGCGTCGCGTCCTTCCTCATCGGTCTGGTTCCGCCGGCCTCGGCGATCGGTTCGTGGGGTGCGGTCATTCTCGTTCTGCTGCGCGTGTGCCAGGGCATCGCGGTCGGCGGCGAATGGGGTGGCGCGGCTCTGATGTCTCTCGAGCATTCGGAGGGCCGCAACCGCGGGTTCGCAGCGGCATTCACCAACGCCGGCGCACCGACCGGTTCCCTGCTCGGCACCATCGCGCTCGCAGCAATTGCGCTCCTCCCCGAGGACGATTTTCTGTCCTGGGGTTGGCGAATCCCTTTCCTGCTCTCCGCCTTCATGCTTGCCATCGGCCTGTTCGTCCGCGCCCGCGTATCGGAAAGCCCGCTGTTCGCGGAGGCCACGGCCGCACAGGACACGTCGCCGACGAAGAAGTCACCGCCCATCGTGAGCGTTCTGCGCCGGCCGCGAAATCTGATCCTCGTGGCCGTGGGCTGTATGGCGAGCTTCGGAATTCAGACGATGTTCACGACCTTTTCCATCGGGTTCGCGGCGAACTCGGGTATCACCCGCCCCCAGGCGCTGATGGCGTTCGCAATCTGCCAGTTCCTCGCGATTTTCACCCTGCTCGGGTTCGCGCGGTTGTCGGACCGGATCGGACGCAGGCCGGTGATCCTCTTCGGCCTCGGCGCATTCGCAGTGCTGATCGTGCCGATCCTCTCGATGCTGTCCTCCGGTAACTTCGCGCTGGTGACACTGGCGTTCGTGCTCGGGTTCGCGCTGTGCCAGTCCGCGACCTACGGCCCGATGGCGGCTTATATCGCAGAACAGTTCGGCACGTCCGCACGGTACACAGGCGCATCACTCGGGTACCAGGGCGCGCCCCTGCTCGGAGCCGGCTTCACCCCGGTCGTACTCGCCACGTTGCATTCGGTGACGGTGGAGGAACCGCGATGGTCGCCGTCTTCATGATCGGCCTGGTGACGCTGAGCGCCGTCTTCATCCTCCTCGGCACGGAAACCAAGGACCGCGACCTGACCACATACGAGCACTGACCTCACCGACGGGGGCGGGGGGGG
>NZ_JAUZMZ010000199.1:0-8021 GCF_036327435.1 Rhodococcus chondri
TGGCGTTGGGCGCCGTGCTCGTCGACGCGGACACCATCGCGCGCGAGATCGTCGCGCCGGGGTCGGAGGGGCTCGCCGAACTCGTCGACGCGTTCGGTGACGACATCCTGCTGCCCGACGGCGCGCTGAACCGTCCCGCCCTCGCCGCCAAGGCGTTCGCCGGCGACGACACGCGCGCGATCCTCAACGCGATCACTCATCCCAAGGTCGGGCGACGCACGGCCGAGCTGGTCGCGGCCGCGCCCGGGGACGCCGTCGTGGTCCAGGACATCCCGCTGCTCGTCGAAGGGGGGATGGCCGCCGGGTTCCACCTCGTGGCCGTCGTGCATGCGGGCGAACAGGAGCGGCTGCACCGTCTCGTCGAGCTGCGCGGTATGCCCGAGGCCGATGCGCGGGCGCGGATCGCGGCGCAGGCCACCGAGGAGCAGCGCCGTGAGGTGGCCGACGTGTGGCTCGACAACACCGGCGACGAGGCGGCGCTCGTCGCCGCCGTGCGCACCCTGTGGTCGGAGCGGCTCGTCCCGTTCGAGCACAACCTGCGCACGCGGTCCGCGGCGCCGGCCGACCCGGTGCTCACCGCGGCGCGGCCGGAATGGGAGCAGCAGGCCCACCGGCTGATCGCGCGGCTCGCGCTCGCTGCCGGTGGTCCGGCGATGCGGATCGACCATGTCGGGTCGACGGCGGTACCGGGTCTGGCCGGGATCGACGTGCTGGATCTGCAGATCACCGTCGCCGACCTCCGTGCCGCCGATGCGCTGGCCGAACCCCTTGCCCTGGCGGGTTTTCCGAGGCTCGAACAGGTCGACCACGACACCCCGAAGCCGGCCTACGGTGCGGGAGGCGAAACCGATCCCGCCGTGTGGGCGATGCGCTTGCACGGTAGCGCCGATCCGGGCCGGCCCGCTCGCGTGGCGGTGCGGGTGGACGGCTGGCCCGGTCAGCAGTTCGCGCTGTTGCTGCGCGACTGGCTGCGCGCCGACGAGTCGGTGCGGGCCGAGTACGCCGATCTCAAACGTACGGCTGCCGATGCCGCGGCGCGCCACCCCGAACCGGCGGCGGCCGAAGCGGCATACGCCGAGGCGAAGGCCCCCTGGTTCGACCGGGCCTTCCATCGGGCCTGGCAGTGGGCCGATGCGACAGGATGGTCCGCGTAGCCGGTGCGGGGTGGTGCGGCGTTCCTGTGGTGCGCGCCGCACCCGGAATACAGGAGAGCCGCCCTCCGTTAAGATAGTTGACAGTTCAACGACTTGACGGAGGTTCAGCGATGCAGTTCGGCATCTTCACCATCGGCGACGTGACGCGCGATCCCACGACCGGCCGCGTCCCCAGCGAACACGAGCGGATCGTCGCCATGACGGAGATCGCCCTCGCTGCAGAGAAAGTCGGCCTCGACGTGTTCGCGACCGGGGAACACCACAACCCGCCGTTCGTGCCGTCGTCACCGACCACCATGCTCGGCTGGATCGCCGCGAAGACCGACAAGCTCATCCTGTCCACCGCCACCACCCTCATCACGACGAACGACCCGGTCAAGATCGCCGAAGATTTCGCGATGTTGCAGCACCTGTCCGGTGGCCGCGTCGACCTCATGATGGGCCGGGGCAACACCGGCCCGGTGTATCCGTGGTTCGGCAAGGACATCCGCCAGGGCATTCCGCTGGCCATCGAGAACTATCACCTACTGCGCAGGCTGTGGCGCGAGAAGGTGGTCGACTGGGAAGGCAAATTCCGCACCCCGCTGCACGGCTACACCTCCACACCGATGCCCCTCGACGACACGCCCCCGTTCGTGTGGCACGGCTCCATCCGCTCACCCGAGATCGCCGAACAGGCCGCGTTCTACGGCGACGGCTTCTTCCACAACAACATCTTCTGGAACAAGGAACACATCCAGCAGATGATCACCCTCTACCGCACCCGCTTCGAGCAGTACGGGCACGGCGCCGCCGAGCAGGCGATCGTCGGCCTCGGCGGTCAGGTGTTCATGGCGGAGACGGAGCAGGACGCCAAGCGCCGGTTCCGCCCGTACTTCGACAATGCCCCGGTCTACGGCCACGGCCCGTCGCTCGAAGATTTCTCGACGATGACGCCGCTGACCGTCGGCACCCCCGAGCAGGTCATCGAACGCACCCTGAGCTTCGCCGACTACGCCGGTCATTACCAGCGCCAGCTCTTCCTGATGGACCATGCGGGCCTGCCCCTGGACGTGGTCCTCGAGCAGATCGAGATCCTCGGACGTGAAGTGGTCCCCGTACTGCGCACCGAATTCGAACGACGCCGACCCGCGCATGTGCCCTCCGACCCCCCGACCCACCCCACCCTGGTGGCCCAGGGCCCGGACTCGCCGCACCGTGTCGTCGTCCCCGCTCGGATCGACACCGCAACCGCGGACCCGGCGCGATGACCCGCACCGTCGTCGTCGTCACCGCGGGCCTGTCGCAGCCGTCGACGACCCGGCTGATCGCCGACCGCATCGCCGCGTCGACCGCCGCCGCGATCTCGGCGCGCGGCGAGGCCGCCGAGATCGTGGTGCTGGAATTGCGTGAGCTCGCCGTCGATCTCGCCACGACGACGACCACCGCGATGCCCACCCCCGCGATCACCCGTGCCCGCGAACAGATCTCCGGCGCCGACGCGCTGATCGCCGTGACCCCGGTGTTCACCGCGAGCTACAGCGGCCTGTTCAAGATGTTCTTCGACAGCCTCGACCCCGACGCGCTGAATGCGATGCCCACGATCATCGCTGCCACCGCAGGGACACCGCGCCATTCCCTCGTTCTCGACCACGCAGTACGCCCACTCCTGACATATCTGCGCGCGGTCGTCGTGCCTACCGGAGTGTTCGCTGCCACCGAGGATTTCGGGGGCGACGAAGCGGGTGCCGCGCTCGGACAACGGATCCGGCGGGCCGCCGAGGAACTGGCCGCGCTCGTCGTCGCCGAGCGGTCCGGTGTCGAGGGCTTCGTGCCCACCGAACCTCACCGGCCCCGTGTCACCGGCACCACCGTGCGTACCGACGGCAGCGGTTTCCGGGACCTGCTGCGCGCACACCTGGGCTGAGCCCGGATCAGCGCCACGAGATCGGCGCACCCAGCGATGCGAGCCACGCGTCGAGGTCGTGCCCGTGCGAGGCGATCCCGTCCACTGCGGCGAAGGCCCGCTCGACCGCGCGTTCGGCGGCATCGGTGTCGAGTACGCCGGCCGCCACCGCGGCGAACAATTCGTCGACATCCTCGACGCGCGTGCTGTGACCGGCACGCACGATGAGATCGAGGTAATGATCCAGCGAATGCCACACGTCGCCGTCGCGCCAGAATTCACCGATGTCGACGTACCGGTCCATGTCGCGCTCGTGGCCCGGCCGGAAATGAAAGATCGTCGCGCGCAGATGCAGCGTGGGAAGCAGCCACGTCTCGACGTACCCGAACTCCGGGTGATCGGCCGGGCGGCCCATGTACAGGCCCCACGGCTCCGTGCGGTAATGCTCGACGGGACGTACGACACCCTTGGGATCGGTGTTGGTGCGAGCGGAGACGTCGAACCGCTCCACCTTGATCGGATGCAGGTGCGCGGCCATGAGGAAAAACTACCGCGGCATCGTGTCGGGGGCAGCGCCTACTCTGGTGCGCATGGCGTTCGCAAGTGAACATCCGGTCGTCGCGCACTCCGAGTTCCGTCCCGTCGGTGAGATCGAACGCACCGACGGGCGCTTCGAGGTGGTCAGCGACCACAAGCCGGCCGGCGACCAGCCGGCCGCGATCGCCGAGCTCACCCGCCGGTTGCAGGCGGGGGAGAAGGACGTGGTCCTGCTCGGCGCCACCGGCACCGGCAAATCGGCCACCACCGCGTGGCTGATCGAGCAGGTGCAGCGGCCCACCCTGCTGATGGCACCCAACAAGACTCTCGCCGCGCAGCTCGCGAACGAACTACGAGAAATGCTGCCGCACAACGCGGTCGAATACTTCGTGTCGTACTACGACTACTACCAACCCGAGGCGTACATCGCGCAGACCGACACCTACATCGAGAAGGACTCGTCGATCAACGACGACGTCGAACGGCTGCGCCACTCCGCCACGTCGGCGCTGCTGTCGCGCCGCGACGTGGTGGTGGTCGCTTCCGTCTCGTGCATCTACGGCCTCGGTACCCCGCAGTCCTACCTCGATCGGTCCATCCAGCTCGAGGTCGGTGTGGAGGTGCCGCGCGACGCATTGCTGCGGCTGCTGGTGGATGTGCAGTACACCCGCAACGACCTCGCGTTCACCCGCGGCTCGTTCCGCGTCAAGGGCGACACGGTCGACATCATCCCCGCCTACGAAGAACTCGCGGTGCGCATCGAGTTCTTCGGCGACGAGATCGACGCCCTCTACTATCTGCACCCCCTCACCGGAGACGTCGTCCGCAAGGTCGACTCCCTGCGCATCTTTCCCGCCACCCACTACGTTGCCGGCCCGGAGCGGATGGAACGGGCCGTGCAGAGCATCGAGACCGAACTCGAGGAGCGTCTCGCCGACCTCGAGAACCGCGGCAAGCTTCTCGAGGCGCAGCGGCTGCGCATGCGCACCCAGTACGACCTCGAGATGATCCGACAGGTCGGGTTCTGCTCCGGTATCGAAAACTATTCGAGGCACATCGACGGCCGCGCGGCCGGCACCGCCCCCGCCACCCTGATCGACTACTTCCCCGAAGACTTCCTGCTGGTCATCGACGAATCGCACGTCACCGTCCCGCAGATCGGGGCGATGTACGAGGGCGACATGTCGCGGAAACGCAACCTCGTCGAGTTCGGGTTCCGGCTGCCCTCGGCGGTCGACAACCGTCCTCTGACCTGGGAGGAGTTCACCCAGCGCATCGGGCAGACGGTATACTTGTCCGCTACCCCGGGGCCGTACGAACTGGGGCAGGCCGGCGGCGAGTTCGTCGAGCAGGTCATCCGTCCCACCGGCCTGGTCGACCCGAAGGTCGTCGTCAAACCCACCAAGGGTCAGATCGACGACCTGGTGCACGAAATCAGGGAACGCGCCGACCGCGACGAGCGGGTCCTGGTCACCACCCTGACGAAGAAGATGGCCGAGGATCTCACCGACTACCTGCTCGAACTCGGTGTCCGGGTCCGGTACCTGCACTCCGACATCGACACCCTGCGCCGCGTCGAGCTGCTCCGGCAGCTGCGGCTGGGCGAATACGACGTGCTCGTGGGCATCAACCTACTCCGCGAGGGTCTCGACCTGCCGGAAGTGTCGCTCGTTGCGATTCTCGACGCCGACAAGGAGGGCTTCCTGCGCTCGACGACCTCGCTGATCCAGACGATCGGTCGCGCGGCCCGCAACGTCTCCGGCGAAGTACACATGTACGCCGACAAGATCACCGACTCGATGGCCCGGGCGATCGAGGAAACCGAACGCCGGCGCGAGAAGCAGGTGGCCTACAACACCGAGCGGGGTATCGACCCGCAGCCGCTGCGTCGGAAGATCGCCGACATCCTCGACCAGGTCTACGAAGAAGCCGACGACACCGAGAAGGTGGACGTGGGCGGTTCGGGCCGCAACGCATCGCGCGGACGCCGGGCCCAGGGAGAATCCGGCCGCGTCGGAAGCTCCGGTGTGGTCGAGGGCCGCGACGTGAAGGCCATGCCGCGCGCTGAGCTGGCCGACCTCGTGCAGCAACTGACCGACCAGATGATGCAGGCGGCCCGCGACCTGCAGTTCGAGCTCGCCGGACGACTGCGCGACGAGATCTCGGATCTGAAGAAGGAACTGCGCGGGATGGACGCCGCCGGCCTGCAGTAGCCGTACCCGGCGTTGATCGTCCCGTAGTTTCCCAGGGCATGGACGCTGCATACTCCGGTCGCGCTGCCCGCTCCCTCGAATTGCTGCACTCCGTCGCATATTTCGCGCCGGAGGTCGAGACCGAACTGACCTCGGTGGGCTTGGAGCGCGTGGCCTCGCGCTACGTCGCGGGGCGGGTCGCGGCTCTGGGCGCGGTGGGCCCCGGTGTCGCGATCGCCACCTTCTACAACTTCGCGCCTCGCCTCATCGAGGCCGCCCTGCCGCAGGCATGGCAGACCGCTGCTCCGTCCGAGGTGGTCGCAGCCCGGCAACGCGGTGTCGACGCGGCGCTGACGCGGCTACTGGGGCCGGACACGGTGGCCTCGCCGCAGATGGCCGAGGCCGCCGAACTCGCCGCCTCGATCGCCCGCGCGGTCCCGGGCGCCGAGGGCCGGCCGCTCTATGCGGGACACGCCGATCTGCCGTGGCCCGAGGCGCCGCACCTGGTGATCTGGCACGCGCTGACACTGCTGCGCGAATTCCGCGGCGACGGGCACATCGCCGCCCTGCAGACCGCCGGGCTCACCGGACTCGAGGCGCTGATCACCCACACCGCCAGCGGAATCGGATTCAGTGAGCAGTTCGCGCAGACCCGCCGCGGCTGGTCCGGCGACGAGTGGGCCGCCGCGGCAGCGGCGCTGCGGGCGCGGGGACTGCTCGACAACTCCGGGGCCCTGACCGGCGACGGGTTCGAGGTTCGCGAACTCGTCGAGGACCTGACCGACGATCTGGCCGCTGCGCCGTGGCACACGGTGGGAGAGCCGGCGGTCGAACGCCTCCTCGACCTCGCGATACCGTGGCGCGACACGATCGTCGACAGTGGTCTCTTCGGGTCCGGTGTCTTCGGCCCCCGTTTCGGTGACGCCCGGTAACATCAACCGTCGTGCGTGACTACCGCCCTGCGGCCGCTGTGTTGTGGCATCTGCCGCAAACGCTCCAACGGTTTCTCGGCTCCCGCTACTGTCTACGCCAGCAGGCGGGGGATACGCGAGGGTCCCGCCGGCAGGGTCGACCATACGTGGCGACGCACACCAACTCGATGGAGGATGAATGAGCGCCTACCGGACCATTGTCGTCGGAACCGACGGTTCCGAGTCGTCGTATCGGGCCGTGGAAAAGGCAGCCGCTCTCGCCGGTGACGCCGCCGCCGAACTCGTCATCGCGTGCGCGTACTACCCGGCCGACCCGAAGGAATCCGCACAGGCAGCCGACGTGCTGCGCGACGACGCCTATCAGGTCACCGGCTCGGCACCGACATACGAGATCCTCCGTACGGCCCGCGAGAAGGCGACCGTGGCCGGCGCGAAGAAGATCACCGAGCGGCCCATCGTCGGTGCTCCCGTCGAGTCGCTCCTGGCACTGCTCGACGAGGTCGATGCAGACCTCGTCGTCATCGGCAACCGCGGCCTGAACACCCTGACCGGCCGACTGCTCGGGTCGGTGCCGTCGGACGTGGCCCGGAAATCCACCTCCGACGTGCTGATCGTGCACACCGTCCGCTGACCCGGCACGGCTCGGCGGCGCGGCCGGCTCAGCAGAACGTTTCGCGGGCCACGGCGACGTACCGCCGGGCGGCATCATCGCCCGGCGTCGCCGACGCCGAAACCGACGCCGCATACGCGGCGATCGGCCGCACCGTCTCGAGAATCCGATCCTCCGGGACGCCACCGCTGATCTGATCGCACAACCCGCGCGCGACCGCGAGCAGGGTCTCGTCGGGAATCTCCGCGACCAGGCCCTCGGCCGCAAGGGTTTCCTTGAAGCGGGTTGCACGGGCGTCGAGCAGCGGCGGCCCGACCTCGGTGGTCGCCGGGGCGGAGACGTGCGCCACGGGGGCCGTCGACACGCCGAGGTCCGCGTCCGACAGCGGCTCCTCCGACGCGGTCGCCGACGAACACGCCGCCGCGGCGGTCACCGCCGCGACCGAGACGAGCACACGCAACCGTGCCCGCGGTAGATCCCGCAGCCGCATCGTCACCTTCACCAGCACAGCCCTTCCGTCTTCGTCCGCGCCTGAGGTCGCGCTGCCTGCGGTTGCGCACTCGTCTCGATCGGCGAGCCGGACCGCCGGATCAGCACCTGGTCGGCGCCGGCAAACCCGCCAGCACCTGCGGCAGAGGCGCCGTGTGCAGCACACCGAGGCGCTGCGTTGCTCGCGTCAACGCCACATACACGTCGTTCAGGCCACGCGGA
>NZ_JAUZMZ010000019.1:0-45962 GCF_036327435.1 Rhodococcus chondri
GTCAGCCCGTCGAGCACCTCGACTGAACCGTCCGCCCCGAGAAGATCTCGATCGAGGACATCTTCGGTCCTCGATCCGTGGCAGTCTCGGATCATGCTCGAAACCTCGGCACGCTTGCTCCGCCTGCTGTCTCTGCTGCAGATGCGGCGCGATTGGTCCGGCGCCGATCTCGCCGACCGATTGAAGATCACCCCCCGCACGGTGCGCCGCGACGTCGAGAAGTTGCGCGAGCTGGGTTATCCCGTCGACGCGACGGTCGGCGTGGGCGGCGGGTACCGGCTGGGGGCGGGCGCGGAGATGCCGCCGCTGCTGCTCGACGACGAGGAGGTCGTGGCGGTCGCGCTGGCCCTGCGTTCCGGTGCGACGGCGTCCGTCACCGGTATCGGCGACGCCGCGAACCGCGCCCTCGCCAAGTTGCGGCAGGTGATGCCGTCCCGGCTGCGGCACCGGCTCGAGGCGCTGCAGGTCGACGTGGTCGATCGACCGGCGCCGTCTGCGGTCGACGCGGGCCTGCTCGCGGACGTGACCGCGGTGTGTCACGCCCACGAGCGCCTGCGGTTCGACTACCGCACCCACGACGGCGTCGTATCGCGGCGCGAGGTGGAGCCGTACCGCGTCGTGCGTTCGGGCCTGCGCTGGTATCTGGTGGCGTGGGATCCGGCCCGCGAGGACTGGCGGTCGTTTCGCGTGGACCGGATGGAACCGAAGATCCCCACCGGACCGCGTTTCACGCCGCGTGAACTTCCCGTCGGTGGCGCCGCCGAGTTCGTCTCGCGCGGGATTGCGCGCGGAGCCACTGCGGTGCCGGCCCGAGTGCTCCTGCACGCCCCCTCGGGGACGATCGCACCTATGGTCGACGAGTTCTGGGGCACCCTCGAGCCCGTGGACGCCGGGCACTGCGCGGTGGTACTCGGCGGTTCCTCGCTCGAGTCGATCGCTCGGTGGCTTGCCGCGTTCGATGTCGACTTCACCGTGCTGGATCCACCGGAACTGCGCACCGCATGCCGGAAAGCCGGTGAGCGCCATGCACTTCTGGCAGAGCGCTACGAGAACGCTTGAGAGACACCGCAAACAGCGGCAGGGCCGGCACCCCGATGGGGTGCCGGCCCTGCCGGAAAGTTCGGTATCAGCCGATGACGTTGACGCCGGTGGCCTGCGGGCCCTTCTGGCCCTGTCCGATCTCGAAGCTCACGCGCTGGTTCTCCTCGAGGGTGCGGAAGCCGCGGCCCTGGATCTCGGAGAAGTGCACGAACACGTCANCCGAACCGTCGGCCGGAGCGATGAAGCCGAAGCCCTTTTCGCCGTTGAACCACTTCACGGTACCTTCAACCATTTTGTATCCTTAAGCAGGCAGGACGCGCCAAGACTGTCCTGTCTCGTCGGGAGACTGTGTGCCTCCCGGGTCTGTCACTAAACGGCTGAGAACGATTCCGTGGTGGCTATCGCATCCGCTCGCAACTAGAAATGTGCGAGGGCTAACCACAAACACACTACCTAACGACCAAGTGCCAGTAGATCACACATCCGCCCCGCCGCCAAGAATCCTCGGCAGTGACGTGCGTCACTCCACGGCAGCGAGACGCACGTACGCAGCGGCATCGAGCGTTTCACCGCGCATCGACGGATCGATTCCGGCGGCGACCAGCCGTCGCTCGGCCTCCGCCGGCGAGCCGGCCCAACTGCCGAGTGCGGCCCGCAAAGTCTTGCGGCGCTGGGCAAACGCGGCATCGACAACCCGGAACACCGCGACCCGATGCGCGGCGTCGGTAGGCCACGGCGGATCCACGTAGCGATCGACGCGCACCAGACCCGATTCGACCTGCGGCACCGGCCAGAACACGGCCCGCCCGACCGCGCCGGCCCGCCGGACGTCACCGAAGAACCGCGCTTTGACGCTGGGCACCCCGTACACCTTGCTTCCGGGTGCGGCGGCCAGGCGGTCGGCCACTTCTGCCTGCACCATCACCAAAGCGGTGCGCAGTGAAGGCAATTCGGAGAACAGATGCAGCAGGACCGGAACCGCCACGTTGTACGGGAGATTGGCGACCAGCGCCGTCGGCGCTGCCGGCAGATCGTCCGGCCGCACTCTCATCGCGTCCATGGGCACGACGTCGAGCCGAGCAGCGAGTTCGGGTGCGCGCTGGGCCACCGTCTCGGGCAGACGCGCCGCGAGTTTCGGATCGATCTCCACGGCCACCACGCGATCGACGACGTCGAGCAGCGCCAGGGTCAGCGACCCGAGCCCCGGTCCGACCTCGAGAACCACGTCGCCGCGGTCCACGCCCGCGACCGATACGATGCGGCGCACCGTGTTGGCGTCGTGCACGAAGTTCTGCCCGAGCTGCTTGGTCGGCCGCACCCCGAACTCCTCCGCGAGCGCACGAACCTCTGCGGGTCCGAGCAAGGCGGCGAGGCCGCGCGGAGAAGCCGGGGTGGCGTCTGGATTGTCTGCTGGCACGAGCCGAACCTAGCGCACCCGAACGGGCGTCAGGTCGCGCATCACGCCTGCATCAGCGGAGGCCGAGCTTGCTGGTGCATGCGGGCCAGGCACCCCAGCCCTGCGCCGCCTGAACCTTCTCGGCGACCGCGATCTGCTGTTCGCGGGTGGCCATGTCGGCGCGCGGCGCGTACTGCGTGCCGCCGAATCCGGCCCACGTCTGCTGCGTGAACTGGAGACCGCCGTAGAAGCCGTTACCTGTGTTGATGGCCCAGTTGCCCGTCGCCTCGCACTGTGCGATGGAGTCCCACGTGGAGGCACGGCCCGACGCGGGCACTGCAGGCGCCGCGGGCTTGGGCTTGGTGCCGGAGCGCACGACCACAGGCTGCGGTTCGGCCAGAACGGTCGACGCCTTCTCGGTGCGGCCGACCTCCTTGCCGTCGACGGTATGCACCTCGAAGGTGACGGAGCGCTCACCGGGCGCGCCCGGATTGTCGACGGCAGTCTCGCCCAGGGGCATGTTCGGATCGTCGACGCGGCGTTCCGGCGGAGCGATCGGCAGGTTCTCGATGCGGGTCTCGACGCGGTCGCGCGTGACGCGGACCTCCATGCCGTCGACGACGGGGGCGTCGGCGGCGGGGCTCACCGAGTCGGCCTGTTCGAGCGACACGTTGTGGGCCCGCAGGAAGTCTTCGACGGAGGGAGCGGCCAGGCGCACGGGAACAGCGGGGGCACCGCCGTCGACGAGATGCACGGTCTTGGGGCTCACGACCTCGAGTTCGGTGCCGTCCAGCGGCAACCGGTGCGAGCGCGACGCCGAGACGTACACGTCGTCTCCCATCCGGAACTGGTCGAGCGCCTCGTCGACGGTGAGCGCGGTGGTCCACACGGTGCGCTCTTCGCCGTCGACGGTGAGCGCGACCTCGCGGGCCTGACGCAACACGATGGTGTCGCCGTCGGAGACCGACGCGTCCACCGCGGGAGCGACGACATCGTGCTCGTCGACCGCGTAGCCGGCGTCGGCCAGGATGTCGCCGACGGTCGAGCTCATGGTGCCGAAGGCGCGCTGCTCACCGTCCACATCGAGGGTCAGCTCCTTGTGCTTGACGAGGGCGGTGATTCCACCGGTGACCAGCGTCACGAACAATGCGGCGACCAGGACGAAGAACACCGGCGATTTGACTCGGTTGATCTTGTTAAAAGGTGACACGACAATTTCCAGACAGACGACAACGGTGATCACGGCACGGTAACGAAACCGCATTGATATGGCAACTAGACCGCGTTGACGTGCAGAAATGCCGATTTGTATTCGGTGACAATTCGTAATCTTCGAACGGCTTGGACGGTCCTCGAAACGGGCCGAATCAGATCTCGCGCATCGGTGGAAAATGTCCGGAACACGAGGGTTGACGCCCTTGAATTACACCGGTGGAATTAGCGCGCGCAGACAAAAAGGCGCCCCGCCTGTGATCACCGTCGATCACAGGCGGGGCGCCCCGTTCCGGCCGATTACGCAGCGCGGACGAAACTCACCTTCGGGGCCAGGAACCGGTCGATACTGAAGGAGCCGGCGCCCACGACCGCGAGCAGCAGCGCACCGAGACCCAACGCGGTGACGAGCTCGTACCCGCCGTCGGTCACGTAGACGCCGTTGCCGACATGGACGAGGAAGAACGCGGCCAGCATCTGGAGGAACAGCAGGACACCGAAGATCGGCACCAGCAGACCGAGGATCAGGGCGGCGCCACCGAGCACCTCGATCCACGTCGCGACGAATGCGCTCACGGAGGGTGCGGGCACGCCCATGCCCTCGAATCCGGCGGTGGTGCCTGCCTGGCCCCAGGTGACGAGCTTCTGCAGCCCGTGGACCAGGAAGACGAGCCCGAGACCGACGCGGGCGATCAGCAGACCGATGTCGCGGATGAGGGGGTTGTTCATGAAAGGCCTTCCGGTTGTGAGGCCGAACGACCTCGATTAGTTGAAGCGACAACTAAAGTAGCAGGCTCTAGTTGTAGGTTCAACCTTTCGGGGTGCCGAGTCGGCCACGGGCAGCACGGCTCATGCGGGGCGCGCACCGGCGAACGCCTCGCTCAGCAACCTGCGCACGCCGACACGAGTGACCTCACGGGGGTTCGGATACGTCTTCTCCGTGGCGAGCAGGGCGACCTCGTCGAGATCCGCCTCACCGAGCCCGAGTTCCTCCAGCGACGTCGGAACCCCGGCCGCGGCGATCAGGTCGTAGACACCGGTCGGCGCGGAGTCGGTCTCGAGCGCAGCCGCGATGCGCGTCATCACCCCCGGCACCGACGCCGCGTTGTACGCCATGACGTGCGGGAGCACCACGGTGTGCGTCGCCGCGTGGGGAAGATCGAACGAGCCGCCGAGGACATGACAGAGCTTGTGGTGCAGCCCCATTCCGACCGAGGCGAGGCATGTGCCCGACAGCCACGCCGCGAGCAACAGGTCCGAGCGGCCTTCCAGGTCGACACCGTCCGCGCCGAGGGCAGGAATTCCCCGTCCGATTGCGGCGATCGCCTCGAGTGCGAGCGCGTCGACGATCGGGTTCGCATGCACGGCGTAGAGGGCTTCGACCGCGTGCGCCAGCGCGTTCACGGCGCTCGTCACCGCCATGGGGATGGGCATCGTGGCGGTGAATTCGACGTCGTAGATCACCGTTTCCGGCAGGATGTCGGGGGACGAACGAGTCGACTTGACCCCGTCCGCGGTTTCCCCGAGCACCGGCGTGACCTCGGACCCGGCATAGGTGGTGGGCAGAATCACCTGATCCACCCCGGTTCGCACGGCCAATGCCTTCGCCAGGCCGGTCGTGGAGCCACCGCCCACCGCGACGATCGCATCCACGTCGTTCTCGGTGACATGACGCAGTGCCTGCTCGGTCACCGCCACCGGGGTGTGCATCACCGCGCCGTCGAACCGGGCGACCTGCAGGGTGCCCAGAACACGCTCGACCAGTTCGGCCTGCGAGAGCACATGCTCCCCGCCGAGCAGCAGTACGCGGGACCGGCCGAGACGGCGCACCTCGTCGGCGACGTTCGAAGCGGTGCCCGCACCGAAGATCACGCGGGCCGGATGTGCCGTGTAGACGAAGTTGTGCATGCGCCCACATTCTCACGAGCGGCACAGGGGTGCGGGGGTTGTTTACGAAAGTCCGTATACCCGTTCGGCATTCGCAGTGGTCGCCGCGGCGAGCTCCTCGGCGTCCTCACCACGCACCGCGGCCAGCGCCCGCACCGTGTACGGCAGGCAGTACGACTCGTTCGGAGCACCCCGGAACGGATGCGGGGTGAGGAACGGTGCGTCCGTCTCGACCAGCACCAGCTCGCGCGGCACCAGCGGTGCCGCCTCCCGCAGGGCCTTCGCGTTCTTGAAACTGACCGTGCCCGAGAAACTCAGCACATATCCGGCGTCGACACACGCGCGGGCCATCGCCGCGTCGGAGGAGAAGCAGTGGAAGATCACCGTCTCGGGCGGGCCCTCGTCGTGCAGCACCCGCAAGAGTTCGGCGTCCGCCTCGCGGTTGTGGATCATGAGGGTCTTGCCGAGCCGTTTCGCCAGGTCGATGTGCCAGCGGAACGCTTCTTCCTGCTCGGCGGGTTCGGCGCAGCCGTCGAGCTTGCCCGGCCAGTACAGGTCGAGGCCGGTCTCCCCCACCGCGACACAGCGCGGATCCGCGGCGAGCTTCTCGACCTCGGCCCGGGTGGCGTCGTCCAGGCTGTTCGCCCGGGTGGGATGAATCGCCACGGCCGCGAAGACCCGCTCGTCCCAGTGCGCGGCCTGCACCGCGAAGCGCGCCGCCTCGAGATCATCGGCGACGGTGACGATCCGCCCGACCCCCACCGCGGCGGCCCGATCCACGATCGCGGTCGTCGTCGCGGAGTCGGTCGCGCCGCACGCATCCAGATGGGTGTGGGCATCGACGAGAGGCGAGAGCGGCTGCGGCGGTTCGGGCGCGGGACGGTCTTTGCTCACGCCCTATAAACTAGCCGCACCATGACTGCGCCTGAACCCGCCCGCCCAGCGGCCTCCGACTCTCGCCCGCCGTTCTACGTCACTACCGCGATCGCGTATCCGAACGGCGCTCCCCACATCGGGCACGCCTACGAGTACATCTCCACCGATGCGCTCGCCCGGTTCAAGCGTCTCGACGGCTTCGACGTCCGGTTCCTCACCGGCACCGACGAGCACGGACTGAAGATGCAGCAGACCGCGGAGAAGGAAGGCATCCCGGTCACCGAGCTGGCGGCCCGCAACTCCGACGTGTTCGAGGCGATGGACAAGGCGCTCGGCATCTCGTACGACCGGTTCATCCGCACCACCGACGAGGATCACCTCGAGGCGAGCCGGGTGATCTGGGAACGGATGGTGGATGCGGGTGACATCTACCTCGACACCTACGCGGGCTGGTACTCGGTGCGCGACGAGGCGTTCTACACCGACGCCGAGACCACGGTGCAGGACGACGGGTCGCGGATCTCCACCGACACCGGCACGCCGGTGGAGTGGACCGAGGAATCGACCTACTTCTTCCGGTTGTCCGCGTACCAGGACAAGCTGCTGAAGCTCTACGAGGAGCAGCCGGACTTCATCGCTCCCGCCACCCGGCGCAACGAGATCGTCAGCTTCGTCTCGGGCGGGTTGAAGGACCTGTCGATCTCCCGCACCACCTTCGACTGGGGTGTGCCGGTGCCGGGCCATCCCGACCACGTGATGTACGTGTGGGTCGACGCACTCACCAACTACCTGACCGGAGCCGGCTTCCCCGACACCGGATCCGAGTCCTACCGGCGGTTCTGGCCGGCCGATCTGCACATCATCGGCAAGGACATCACGCGGTTCCACACCGTGTACTGGCCGGCGTTCCTCATGTCGGCGGGGCTCGAGCTGCCCAAGCGGGTGTTCGTGCACGGCTTCCTGTTCAACAAGGGCGAGAAGATGTCGAAGTCGGTCGGCAACGTCGTCGACCCGCTCGAGATGGTCGAGCGCTACGGACTCGACCAGTTGCGCTTCTTCCTGCTGCGCGAGATCTCGTACGGACAGGACGGCAGCTACAGCCACGAGGCGATCGTCACGCGAGTCAACGCCGACCTCGCCAACGATCTCGGCAACCTCGCACAGCGATCGCTGACGATGGTCGCGAAGAACCTCGAGGGGACGGTGCCCGCTCCCGGTGAGTTCACCACCGAGGACGAGGCGATGCTCGCGCAGGCGGACGCGCTGCTCGAGAAGGTGCGCGCAGAGTTCGACGTGCAGGCGATCCACCTCGGTCTCGAGGCGATCTGGCACGTGCTCGGAGAAACCAATCGCTACTTCTCGGCGCAGCAACCGTGGGTGCTCCGCAAGACCGATCCGGCGCGGATGGCGACCGTTCTGTACGTCACGCTCGAAGTGGTGCGGATCGTCGGCATCCTGGTCCAGCCGGTGATGCCCGGCGCGGGCGGCAGGATCCTCGACCTGCTCGGCCAGGATCCGGACGCGCGGCAGTTCACCGCCGTCGCGGACCGGCTGGCGCCCGGAACCGCACTCCCGGCTCCGGCTCCGGTGTTCCCGCGCTACGTCGACGAGGACGCGTAGCCACCCGATCGGCACAGGTCGGGGTGTGGTTGCAGGGCACCGAAACAAACCTGTCGGTGCCTTCCGTCACACTCCGGCCATGCGGATCGATGGAACATACATTCGAAGAGATGAACTCGACGCGCAACAACTGCTCGACGAGTTGAGCGGCGTCTACGAGCGCGGCTGGCAGCCCGCCGACGTTCTGCACGTGACGGCACGGTCGGGCGACACCACGGACGTACCGCTCGCCGCCGCCGCGGTGCTGTTCGACGCCCAGCACACCCGCGCCCTGCACCGGGCACCCACCGACTGGGTGCATCAACTGCGCGCCATCGCCGCTCGGCACCCGCACCTCACGCGGATCACCGACCGCGACGTGGCGTTCGGCGCCGGCCTGCGGCGCGCGTTGCCCACCGTCTCACGGTTCCAGGTCGACGGCGTCGCCTTCACCTGGAAGTACCTGCCCGCATTCACTCGGCTCACCGCGCCGCCGTCGCAGTGGCCCCCGATTCGCGCCACCCCGGACGGCACCGCACCCACCACCCCCGACCGCCGGGTGCTCGACCGGATCCGCGGACTGCTCACCAAAGCCGAATCCACCGACTTCCCCGACGAGGCCGAAGCCCTGACCGCGAAGGCCCAGGAGTTGATGACGCGCTACGCGGTCGGCGCGGCACTGCTCGCGGACACCGGCGTGTCCTCCGATCCGGTGCGGGGACGGCGACTGCACCTCGACAGCCCCTACGCCAAGGAGAAGGTGCTGCTCCTCACGGCCATCGGCGACGCCAACCGGGTCCGCACCGTGTGGTTCACCCGCGTACAGATCGCCACGATCGTCGGTACGGTCGTCGACCTCCAGCAGGTCGAGATGCTGTTCACGTCACTGCTCGTGCAGGCCACCCGCGCGATGGGCGCGACGGACACCGCGGGACGCCGCGGCGGCGGCGCGACGTCCTTCCGGCGGGCATTCCTCACCGGTTTTGCGCACCGTATCGGCGAACGCCTGCGTGAAGCCGACGTCCGCGCCACCGCCGACGCAGCGGCCGATGCCCGGATACCCGTCACCGACCTCGCGCCCATCCTCGCGCGACGCTCGGAATCCGTCGATGTCGAGTTCCGTCGGCTGTTCCCCACCACCCGCTCCTCGCGCAGCCGCGGGATCGACGCCGACGGATTCCACGCGGGCCGTGATGCCGCCGAATCCGCGTCGCTGGCGGCCGGACAGGAACCGTTGGGACGCTGAGTCCCGGCGCCGGCGCACCCCGCATTCGCCGACATGTCACATCCACCGTCCGAGCGGTGTCTCATCAGCGACCCATCCGTACGAGAGACATCGAGGCGAGAACAATGAGCAACGCCCGCACTCAGGTAGTAGTCGTCGGCGCCGGGTATGCCGGAGTCATGGCCACGAACCGGCTGCTAGCCACCCATCCCGACCTCGCCGTGACCGTGGTCAATCGGCGGCCGGTGTTCGTCGAGCGGGTGCGCCTGCACCAGGTCGCCGCCGGCACCGGTACGGCGACACACGACCTGACGACACTGCTGCACCCCCGCGCAGAACTACACGTCGGCACTGCCGCCCGGATCGACGACGACGCCGTGCTCCTCGACGACGGGACGGTGCTGCCGTACGACGTCGCGGTGTACGCGGTCGGAAGTGGGCCGGGCCGCCCGGCCGTCCCCGGTGGAGAGCGGGCGTACGCGGTGTCCGACCTCGAATCGGCGACCGCGCTGCGCACCGCGCTCTCCGGGCTTCCTGCCGGCGCCGCGGTCACCGTCGTCGGCGCCGGGCTCACCGGAATCGAAGTCGCATCCGAACTCGCCGAAGCGCACCCCGGACCGGCATACACCCTCGTGGGTGATCCGGGCCGGGCACTGCCCGAAGGCACCCGCCGGTACCTGCGCCGGACCCTGGCCGAACTCGGGGTAGAAGTCCGCCCGGGTGTCGTCACCCGGATCACCGCCGACAGCGTGCAATTCGACGACGGCACCGAAGCACGCACCGATCTCGTGGTGTGGGCGGGCGGGTTCTCGGTACCCGACCTGGCACGCGGCAGTGGACTCCCCGTCGACGACACGGGACGGCTGCGCGTCGACGACACGCTGCGCTCGGTCGACGGCCGCGCCGTCGTCGGGATCGGCGACGCCGTCACCGTCGCCGGTCAGGATCACATCCGCATGAGCTGCCAGGCCGCGATGCCCCTCGGCAAGCACGGCGCCGACACCGTGTCGGCGCTACTGCAGGGACGCACGCCCGCGCCGTTGTCGCTGGGATTCGTCGCGCAGTGCATCTCGCTGGGCAGAAGCCGTGGCGCACTCCAGTTCACCCACCCGGACGACACGCCACGCAACGTCGCGGTCCGTGGCCGGCTCGGCGCGTTCGCCAAGGAGACCATTGTTCGTGGCACCATCTGGGCCATGCCGAGAGAGGCCCGCAGCCGCGCTTTCCGCCTCCGCGGTGGTTCCGGGATCGGCCGGATCCCCGAGACGGTGAACGCGCCGTGAACCCGGACGACACCGCACCGCAGGATGTCTTCACGGCGCACCGTGGGCTGCTGTTCTCCATCGCGTACGAAATCACCGGCAGCGTCGCCGACAGTGAGGACATCCCTGCAGGACAGCTACCTGCGCTGGGCCGGCACCGACCACGACACCGTCGACAACCCGAGAGCGTATGCGGCGCAGATCGTCACCCGGCAGGCCCTGAACTCGCTGCGCGCCGCGCAGCGCCGGCGCGAGGAATACGTCGGGCCGTGGCTGCCCGAACCGGTACTCACCGCCCCCGATGCCGCCGACGAGGTGGAACTCGCCGAATCGGTGTCGATGGCGATGCTGCTGGTGCTCGAAACGCTGAGTCCCGTGGAGCGGGCCGTGTTCGTGATGCGGGAGGTCTTCGGATTCGACTACCCGCACATCGCCGACACCGTCGAGCGGTCCGAGCAGGCGGTACGGCAGATCGCGCACCGTGCCCGCAATCACGTCCAGGCACGCAGGCGACGCTTCGCTCCTCCCGGCGACGAGACGGACCGGGTGATCGCCGAATTCCTCACCGCGACGGTCACGGGCGATGTCGACACACTGCTGTCGTTGCTCGCACCCGATGTCGTCTACATCGCGGACGGTGGGGGCAAGGTCAGCGCCGCGCGCGTCCCCGTCACCGGCGCCCGACCGGTCGCACGATTGTTCGCGGGGTTCGTCCGCAGGCCGCTGCCGGACATGCGCGTCGACACCGCGGTCGTCAACGGTGCTCCGGGAGTGCTCGTGTACTCCGCCGACGTTCTCGATCTCGTGTTCCAGTTCGAGATCGACCGAGGCCGGATCACCGGGGTATATGCCGTGCGGAATCCCGACAAGCTCGCCCACCTCGGAAGTCGCCCCGGCACCGGCCCGTGAAAAACTGGCACCCATGGGGATGGAACGGCTCGGCCGCGGCGGAACCCCCGCTCGGGTGCTCACCAATCTCTCCGACCGCAGCCGGCGACTCGGACTTCCGCCCCCGGCTGCGGTGACGGGCCGGTGGTTCGGCTGCGCCGCGGTCATCGCACCGTCCCTCACAACCGCATCCGTGCCGCCCGCCGAGGCGTTCGACTGCCCGCAGATCCCGTCGCGAGAGGACGGGCCACGCATCGGCGGCGGCTGGATCGGATACCTCGCCTATCCCGACGAGACCGCCGACCCGACCGCACCGCCTCCGGCGCTCCCGGTCGCGGCGGGCGGCTGGACCGACACTGTGCTGCGACTCGACGACGACGAGTGCTGGTGGTACGAATCGCTCACCGATGCCCCCTGCCCGGCCGACGTGGCCGCGGCCGTCACCGAACCCGGCCATTCCCAGGCGGAATGGCACATCGACTGGACCGGACCCGACCGCGACGTCCACCGGCACGGCATCGAACAATGTCTCGCCGCGATCCGCGCCGGTGAGGTCTACCAGGCATGTGTGTGCACCCGGTTCAGCGGCCGGTGGACCGGAGATCCGCTCGCGTTCTTCACTACCGCGATCGCACGCACCCGTCCCGCGCGCGCCGCCTTCCTTCAGGGTTCATGGGGTGCGGTCGCGTCGCTGTCCCCCGAACTGTTCGTCTCCCGTCACGGCGACGCGCTGCTGTCGAGCCCGATCAAAGGGACGCTGCCCCGCTCCGGGGATCCCGCCGAGCTGCGTGCCTCCGTCAAGGACGTTGCCGAGAACGTGATGATCGTCGATCTGGTCCGCAACGATCTCGCACGGATCGCCGCGACCGGCAGCGTCACGGTCACCGAACTCCTCGCGGTGCGGCCCGCGCCGGGGGTGTGGCATCTCGTCTCGAGTGTCGCGGCGAGAAGCCGCGCCGACGTGTCGACGCCCGAACTGCTCGAGGCGATGTTCCCGCCCGCGTCGGTCACCGGATGTCCCAAACTTCGCGCCCGCGACCTGCTGCAGCATTGGGAACCCCAGACCAGGGGCGTCTACTGCGGCACCGTCGGCATGGCCAGCCCACTCGCCGGGCTCGAGTTGAACGTCGCGATCCGTACCGTCGAATTCGGCGCCGACGGGACCTGCGCGCTCGGAGTGGGCGGCGGTATCACCATCGACTCCGATCCCGGCACCGAATGGCAGGAGTGCCTCGACAAAGCCGCCAGCATCCTTGCTCTCAGCACACCTCGCGGCCGGGAGCCGGCAGATCGTATTGCGGTAGCAGTTCCCTGAGGCGCCCCGAGGAGGACGAACAGAGCCGCTCGGTGACCTTCTCCGGATCGAGGTCCCACGTGCGCACCACCCCGTCGCCGCCGGCAGCGACCACGGTGCCGTCCGGCTGGAAGACCACCTGCCAGCGGCCGACACCGGTATCGGTGATGGGACCGCCGATCGCCCGCATCGCCTCCGGATCGGATACGTCCCACAACCGCACGGTGCCGTCGTCGCTGCCACTGACCACCCGGCGGCCGTCCGGCGACACGGACACCGAGTACACGGTTCCGCTGTGCCCGAGCAGCGGCGCCGGTCTCGCCCGGAAGTTTCCGTCACCGTCGCGGTCCCACAGCACAACCTGCTGGTCGTCGCCGCCACTGGCCAGAACGGCACCGTCGGCGCTGAACGCGACGCCGTTGACGCCGGCGTCGTGGCCACCCGACACCTCGGACGCACGGGGTTTCTCTGGATCGTTGATGTCCCACGCGTAGATCTCCCCGTCGGCGCTCGCCACCACCAGGCTGCTGCCGTCCGGGCTGATCACGGCGCTGCGCACGAGATTCTTCGGACCGGTGAGCGGCTCCCCCCACCGCACGGGTGCCGCCGGGTCCGACAGGTTCCACAGTTGCACGGAAAAATCGTCGGCGCCGGTGACCAACGTGGTGCCGTCGGGAGAGAACGCCAGCGGGGACGTGAAACGCGTGCCCAAAGTCAGCGGATTGCCGATCGGCGTCGGACGTGCCGGGTCTCGCACGTTCCACAGTTGCATGCTGCCGCCGACGGTGGGCGCGGTCGCCAGAATCGCAC
The DNA here is from genome assembly GCF_036327435.1 of Rhodococcus chondri. Taxonomy (NCBI): domain Bacteria; kingdom Bacillati; phylum Actinomycetota; class Actinomycetes; order Mycobacteriales; family Nocardiaceae; genus Rhodococcus; species Rhodococcus chondri. Next base: position 13,491 of record NZ_JAUZMZ010000019.1, read on the forward strand.
CCGACGGCGACAGCGCGCACATGTAGGCCCCGCCGAGCGGGCGCGGGAGCAGGGCGCTTCCGGCCCGATTCCAGCCGCCGTCCGCGTCGACCCGCCACAACCGGACGGCGGGACCGTAACTGCAGGTTGCGACGAGAGTGCCGGAGCGGTCGCTGGACGGCCGGGTCAGTGCGGCGTCCGCGACCGACACCAGGCTGCGCGGCATCGTCCAGATCCGCACGTTGGCGTCCTGCCCGCCGGTGATGATGTTGCCGCCGTCCGGGGTGACCGTCAGCGTCGGCACACCCCCGCCGTGGCCGGTGAACGCGGGAGTGACCTCGTCGAGGGTGCGTTCGTCGAAATCGACCGACCACAATTTCGCGGTGCCGTCCCAGGATGCGCTCGCGAGTGTGTGCCCGTCGGGCAGGAAGGAGATGCTCCACACCCCGCCGGTGTGGGCGCGCACCGGGCTCCCGAGCGGCGCCACCGCGCGCGGGTCGGTCGTATCGAACAGGCGTAGCACCCCGTCGTCGCTGCTGGCAGCCAGTGTGCGTCCGTCGCCGCTGAAGCTCACCGAATGCGCCACGTCGTCGAAGCCGGTCAGCGGGGCCCCGATACTGCGCGGCGCCGCAGGGTCGGTGACATCCCACAGCCGGACGGTGCGATCGTCGCTGGAGGTGGCCAGGACGCTGCCGTCGGTGCGGAACGAGACCGTCCGGACTCCGCCTTCGTGCCCGAGGAGCGGCGCGGCCGGAAACCGTCCGGTCTCGGGCGCGGAGGTGTCGACGAGGGCCACGGTGCTGTCGTCGTACGGCACCGCGAGGACGTCACCCGCCGGACCGAACCGGACGTTGTGTACCGCCCCCGTCGCCAAGACCCGGTTGTCGAGAATCGTGCGCGGTGCTGCGGGGTCGGACAGATCCCAGATCCACACCCCGCCGCCGCCGCTGCCCCCGGCCAGATACCGGCCGTCGGGACTGAACGACACCGACGCCATGTACATCGACGCCTGCGCGAGGGGCTCGCCGAGGAGTGCCGGACCGGACTCGGCGGCCAGATCCCACAGGCGCACCGTGCCGTCGTCACTCGCGGACGCGAGGATCGACCCGTCCGGGGAGACCGCCACTCCGTAGACGGGCCCGGTGTGCCCGGAGAGTGTGCGCGCGAGCGGCACCCCCTGCGTCGCGATCAGCCGCGAGTACGCAATGTCGCTGTCGGGCCGCAGGTGCGCCGCCGCCAGCGCCAAATGAGCGGAGGTGGTGGGATCGTCGTCGCGCATGGCGTCGGACAACGCCACCACCTGCTGAAACTGCGCGGTGCTGCGTTCTGCCTCGGCCCGGTTCTTCGCCACCAGGGCCACGCCGCCCATGATCAGAGCGACAATCGTCGACAGTGCCAGCGCCGCGACCGCGGCACGGCGACGCCACAGAGAACGGGTGATCTGTCGCTGTGACGCGGCGAGGAAGTCCACTGCGACGGGGCTGAGAGCGACCGTGACATCGGATGACGGCCTGGTGCCTGTCACGGCGGTCCGAGGATCCTGCTCGGTGACCAGATCCATGCGTCCACGCTGGTAGAGCAGGCTGCTGTTGCATCCGCTCTCGATCCAGCTCACAGCATCCGCTTCGATCCGCTGGCGCAGCGCGGCGGACGCGCGATCTTCCTGGATCCAGGACTTGAGGCGAGGCCACGCATCGATCACCGCGGCGTGGATCAGCTCGACACTGCCCGCATCGACGACGAGAACCCGCGCGGACACGAAATGATCGATGACCCGGCTCGCGGCGGCCCGGTCGCCCCCGGCGGCGTCGAGCAACCGCGAGAGCGGACGCCCGATGATGACGTCCGTGCCGGTATCGGTGACGTATACGAGGTGCACCATCATCGACCGGGCGAGTTTCCGGTCGCGTTCCTCGAGACGTTCCCAGGCGCGTTCGGCGCTCGCCGCGATCGAACCGCGCACCCCTCCGGTCGCCCGGTAACCGGCGACGGTGAGGACACCCGAGTGCCGGTTGTCCCACATGGTGTCGAGCAGATGCGACAGCAGCGGCAGCTCCGTGCCGGTGATGTCTCCGGGAGCAACGACACCGAGGTCGTGGAAGATCAGATCCACGAGGCCGGCTTCGAGCCGCACTCCCATGAGCTTGGCAGGCACCGTGATCACTTCGACGAGGTCGTCGCGGTCGAGGGGTTGCACCGTCTTGCTGCGGCGCTCGAGGGCACGGGCGAGCACCGGGTTTCCGACGGCACGGTCGTAGAAATCCGACCGCATCGTGGCCACGACGAGCGCGGGCGCGTCTCCGTCGTTCCCGGTGGCGGCAAGTTCGATCAACTGCAGGAACTCGCTGCACTCGTCGGCATCGACGCCCTGGGTGAACAGCTCTTCGATCTGGTCGACGATGATCAGCAGGGCCGATGCGGAGGTGCGGCCCGCCTCGGCCCGCAACGCCGCGTGCAGGGCGTGCGGGTCGGCGCGGTCGTCGATCGCATCGAGTTCGGGTAATGCCTCGACAAAGCGCGCGACGGGATGACGACCCGGGGTGATCACGACGGGCCGGATGTCGCCGCCCCCGCAGATCTGCGGGACGAGTCCGGCCTGCACGAGCGAGGACTTCCCGACACCCGACGCCCCGGTGACGATGACCGGGCCCTGCCCGTGTGCGGCGGCGACGATATCGGCGAGGGTGCGGACGCTCTGGGCACGGCCGAAGAACAGGCGGGCATCGGTGTCCCGGTACGCGGACAGGCCCTTGTAGGGGCGCATTCCGTCGGGCACGGGAGGTGTTCTGTCGGGTGATCGGGCTGCTCCGGCCCGGCCGCGCGCGTTCTTCCACCAGCTCTCCCACTGCTTGAGGGAGTAGAGGCCCGCGGCCGGGGGTTCGTTGTCGAGGGCCCGCGCGGCACGGATGAGCACGATCAGCACCGGGTGCACCGATTCGAAGCTCGCGGGCAGCCTGTTGCCGCTGCGCCAGTCGCTGATGCGCTGCACCGATACCGTGCGGTCGCTGCCCATGGCGCGGGCCGCCGCGGACGCGTCGGAGACGACCTTCTTGAGCGCGGGACGTCCCGCTGCGGCGAAGAGCATCCGGAGTTGGTCGGCGAAGAACTGTCGCTGGGCAGCATCCGCTCGCCGGGCGTCGTCCGCCATCCGTTCCGCATCCTTTCCGATCCGCTTCCGCGGGTCTCCGAGCTTCGAAACATCCGCTGCGGAAAAATTCCTCACCCGTGCTGAGCTGGGATGATACCGGTACCTCGGTCGCGGGTGGTTGGCCGGCCCGCATTACGACCGGAAACTGGAAGTCATGCAAGGGATGCCTTGCAGCGGGCGTTCTCCACGCCGACAGGAACTGACGAGGGGTAGTTCCGGTCGGCGTGGGGGAACGCCGAACAACCCGAAGCGCGCCTATCGGGCAGCGCCGGGATTCTTCCCCTGCTCCGGTTCTCCGAGCAGTGACTCCCCCAGCAGATACGGATCGCGGTCGAGATACTGCTTCGTCTCCCGCGCGATCATCCCGGACAGCAGGATCAGGCCGACGAGGTTCGGCAGAGCCATGAGGCCGTTCATCACGTCGGAGAAGTTCCAGACCACCTCGAGTTCGGTGGTGGCACCGACGAACACCACGAGCACGAACACCGCCCGGTAGGGCACCACACCGCCGCGGCCCACGAGCCGTTCGACGCACCGTTCGCCGTAGTACGACCAGCCGAGGATGGTCGAGAACGCGAAGAACACGACGGAGATCGCGACGATCCAGCTTCCCCATTCCCCGCCGAGACCGTCCGCGAACGCCAGCGACGTCATCGACGCGCCCTGCTCCCCCGACGTCCATGCGCCGGTGGTGATGATGACCAGGCCGGTGAAGGTGACGACGATGATGGTGTCGATGAACGTCTGCGTCATCGACACGAGGCCCTGCCGCACCGGGTGTGTGGTGCGGGCCGCGGCCGCCGCGATTGCGGCGCTGCCCATGCCGGACTCGTTCGAGAAGATGCCCCGGGCGACGCCGTACCGCATCGTGATCATGAACACGGAGCCGATGAATCCGCCGGTGGCAGCGGTGCCGGTGAACGCGTCGGTGAACACGAGCGCCAACGCCGCGGGCACGTCGCCGATATTGACGGCCAGGACGAACAGGCCGGCGCCGACGTACAGCACGATCATCGCGGGCACGAACCCGGCGGTGACCTTCCCGATCGACTTGATGCCGCCGAGCAGCACCGCGGCGGCGAGCACGGTCATGACCGCGCCGCTGAGCCAGGTGGGAATGCCGAACGTGCCGTCGAGCTGGGTGGCGACGGTGTTCGCCTGGGTCATGTTGCCGATACCGAAGCTCGCGAGCACCGCGAAGACCGCGAACATCAGACTCAGGACCAGACCGAACCTGTTGGGGATCGCGCGCGCCAGGTAGTACTGCGGGCCGCCGCTCTGCTCACCCTTGGCGTCTCTCGTGCGGTACTTGACGCCGAGGAAGGCTTCCGAGTACTTGCTGGCCATGCCGACCAGCCCCGTCACCCACATCCAGAACAGTGCGCCCGGGCCACCGAAGTAGATGGCCGTGGCGACGCCCGCGATGTTGCCGACACCGACCGTCGCGGCCAGCGCCGTGGTCAGTGCCTGGTACTGGGAGATGTCCCCTTCGGAAGCGTCGGGGTCGTTCCGGATGATCAGACCGAGACGCAGCGCCGGCCACAACTTCCGGAACTGCAGGCCCTGCAACCGGACGGTCAGGATCAGACCGGTGCCGAGCAGCAGGGGTATCAGCAGGAAGGGACCCCACACCACCTCTGCGGTCTTCATCAGAAAGTTGTTCACCGTGTCCATTCGCGCCTCCCGGGGTCGATCGACCCGGAGAGTGTACGACTCCCGCACGCGGTGCCGGGGTTGTCAGTCGCGGCGCGCCTCGAGAACCGCATCGTAGAGTTCGCGTTTGGACACGCCGGCGGTCGCGGCATGCGCGCACGCGTCCTTGAGTCTCATGCCCTTGCCGACGAGTTCCTCCACCACCTCGACCAGAGCGGACGGCTCGACGGCCTGCGACGTCGCGCCTTCGAGCACGACGGTGATCTCGCCACGCACCCCGTCGGCCGCCCACTGCGCGAGTTCGGCGAGTGTGCCGCGGCGCACTTCCTCGTAGGTCTTGGTGAGTTCCCGGCATACCGCAGCGCGACGTTCTCCCCCGAGCACCTCGACGGCGTCGGCCAGGCACGCCGCCAACCGGTGCGGCGCCTCGAAAAACACCACGGCGCGCGGTTCGGCCGCCAAGGTCTGCAGCCAGGCGCGGCGCTGACCGCCCTTTCTCGGCGGGAACCCGTCGAAACAGAACCGCTCGACCGGCAACCCCGACAGCGCGAGCGCAGTGGTCACCGCCGACGGCCCGGGCAGGCACGTGACCGGCAGGTCCGCCGCGACGCACGCCGAGACGAGCCGGTAGCCGGGATCGCTGACGGACGGCATGCCGGCGTCGGTTACCAGCAGTACCGTCTTCCCGGCCTCGATATCGGCGATCAGTGCCGGTGCCCGCGACACCTCCACCTGGTCGTAGAAGCTGACCACCCGGCCGGTGATGGTGACTCCGAGCGCGGACGCCAGCGACCGGGTGCGACGGGTGTCCTCCGCGGCGACGACGTCCGCGGTGGCCAGCGCATCGCAGAGCCTCCTGGACGCGTCACCGATATCGCCCATCGGTGTGGCGGCCAGCACCAGCCGGCCCTGTCCCGGATTCTCTGCCTGCATGCGGTTCAGCCTACGATCGGGACGTGACCCTGACGGACCAGAGCCCTCATCAGGCCCCGGATCGTCGCCTCCTGAGCCCCGGCCCGGTGACACCGCCTGCGGATTTCGGCCCTGCGGACAGGGCTCGCGGCTGGATCGTCACCGCCTTCGTCACCGCGCTCGCGGCGATCACCCGCTTCACGATGCTGCACTATCCGACCGACGCGAAGACGCCGGTGTTCGACGAGAAGCACTACGCGCCGCAGGGCTGGCAGGTGCTCACCGGCAACTGGATCGAGGACAACCCCGGTTACGGACTGGTGGTGCATCCTCCGGTCGGCAAGCAACTGATCGCGCTCGGTGAGGCTCTGTTCGGCTACAACGGGTGGGGCTGGCGATTCTCGGCCGCGGTCTCGGGTGTGATCCTGGTGCTGCTCGTCGTCCGGATCGTGCGGCGCATGACCCGCTCGACGTTGCTCGGCGGGCTCGCCGGACTGCTGTTGGTGGTGGACGGCGTCACGTTCGTCTCGTCACGACTGGGGATGCTCGACATCTTCCAGGCGGTGTTCGTCGTCGCCGCGTTCGGGTGCCTGATCGTCGACCACGACGACGTGCGGGAACGCATGGCGCGGGTGTACGCGGAGGGCCGCGTCGCCGACAGTGTGTGGGGTCCTCGGCTCGGCGTGCGGTGGTGGCGCTTCGGCGCCGGTGTTCTCCTTGGCCTGGCGGTGGGCACCAAGTGGTCGGGCTTGTACTTCATCGCGTTCTTCGGGCTGATGTCGGTCGCGTTCGACGTCGCCGCGCGCCGCGCCTACAAGGTGGAACGCCCGTGGTTCGGCGCCGCGCTGCGCGACATCGGTCCCGCGCTCTACGCGCTGGTGGTGATTCCCGTCGGCGTCTACGTGTCCACCTACTGGGCCTGGTTCGCGAGCGAAACGGGGGTCGACCGGCATGCGGTGGGAAAGCAGATCGGTCACGACGGGGTGTTCTCGTTCGTGCCCGACGCCCTGCGGTCGCTCTGGTACTACAGCGCGAACGTCCTCGACTTCCATTCGGGGCTGACGAATTCGGCGGGCAACCAGCATCCGTGGGAGTCCAAGCCGTGGACGTGGCCGATGGGACTGCGTCCCATGCTCTACTACTTCGCCGACGGCGAGCAGATCGACGGCTGCGGCGCCGAGCAGTGCGTCAAGGCCGTGATGCTCATCGGAACTCCGGCGCTGTGGTGGGTGTCGCTGCCGATGCTCGCATGGGGGCTGTGGCAGCTGCTGGTGCGCCGCGACTGGCGTTGGGCGGCGGTCCTGACCGGGTACGGTGCGGGTCTGCTGCCGTGGTTCGCGACGCTGGACCGGCAGATGTACTACTTCTACGCGGTGCCGATGGCGCCGTTCCTCGTGATGGGCATCGCCCTGGTACTCGGCGATGTCCTGGGTTCGGCCCGTGCCTCACAGGAACGGCGGACCACCGGACTCGTCGTCACCTGCCTGTATGTGGGCCTGGTGGTGGCCAACTTCGTGTGGTTGTGGCCGATTCTCACCGCTGTGCCGATCAGCGTGGAGCACTGGCACAACCAGCTGTGGCTGCCCAGCTGGCGGTGAGCGACCGTCAGTTCGGTTCGTCGAACAGGCTTTCCTCGTTGTCGACGTCGGATTCGGTGTCGCCGCTGTAGCGCACGCCGTCGAATCGCTGCGCGAACCGTTCGTCGACGGTGCAGAGGAAGACCCGCAACGTATTGAGCAGACCTATGAGGTGACGCGGCACGAACGGCTCGGTCACCACGTCGGCGGTCGCGACGAGCCGGTCCTCGACGAGCACGATCTTGATGTGCGGCCAGTGACGGTTGAGTTCGACCAACTGATCGGCGGCATTGGCGCGGCCGGTGATCTCGTGCAGCAGCGGCGCCCACAACTGCACCTTCGACGCGGTGCGGTCGACGACCACGAACACCACCTGGGACTCGACGACCACCACGAAATCGCCGTCGGCGTCGGTCGGGACCGGGCGGCCCATCATCCGGGCGAGCGTGTCGGCGACCTGGTCGCGCAGAACGCCGTAGGCGACGGTGTCGTCGTCGTGGAGAAACGTCGGGTGGGGCACACCGTGGCCCTCGCGCAGCACCGTCACGACGTGATGTGCGAGTTCTTCGGCACGCCCGACCGGGCGGATGAACGTCTCGCCGCCGGCCACTGCCACGCAGACCCTGTTGTCGTCCGATGTGGAGATCCGCACGCAGGGCGCCGGACCGGTCGCGGTGTGGACGCCGATTTCGATGCCGTCGCTTCCCCACAGCGCGACGATTCTGCCGGCCAGACGCGTGCGGAAACGGCCCCAAGCTTGTTCTACCGCGTCGTCGAAGCGATCGTTGTCGGTCATGCGCATCTCCTTTCGAAGAGCACCGCGGGCAGCGTCACGCTAACGCGGCGGACCGACAACTCGGTTCAGGCGCGCGGGGCGCCGCGCCACTCGTGACCGGCCGCCGTGCGCACCTCACCGGACCGTGCGGCCGGACGATGTTCTGTCCGTCACCCACTCACCGTCGCGCACAGCCCGATCGTCCGGCCTTCCTCGATCATGTCCACGATCACGAAACCGCTGCGTGCCAGTGCCGCGCTGATGTTCATCGACAGCGGTCCCGTCGAGATTCCGGACGGCGGTTCGTCGAAGACCCACAATTGCCCTCCGGGGCGCAACAGGGAAGCGACCGCGGCGGGGGCGGCGGTGCCGTCGTCGCGGAAGAGGGGCACGTCGATGCAGTACACGAGGTCGAAGGCGCCGGTGACGCTGTGCGGGGTCTCGGCGACCCGCACGGTGCCGACCGGTCCGACGCGGGCGGCGACCAGATCCGCCGCGATCCCGCTTCCGATCTCGAGCGCGAACGAGCCCGGCTGCGGGTTCATCGCTGCGATCACGAAGGCGAGCCGCGCCGGAATCGTGTCCGTCATCCGAGCTGCTGGAGGGTTCGCCGCCGCGTGGCCGTGATGAGCGGATCGTGCCGGAGGTCGCGGTACAGCGACACGCACAACCCGATCATGACGATCACGAACGGCGCCGCAGCGATGATCGTCATGGTCTGCAGCGCGTTCAGTGCTTCCGAACCACCCGTCCAGAGCAGCAGCGCCGCGACTCCACCGGTGAGACCGCCCCAGAACACGACGATCCACCGTTTCGGTTGGAGGGTGCCCCGCTGGGTGAGACTCCCCATCACCATGGACGCGGCGTCCGCGCCGGAGACGAAGAAGATCGAGACCAGCACCATGACGACGACGGTCGAGATCCCCACGAGAGGCAGATTGCCGAGCATCCCGAACAACTGGGCCTCGACGGTGCCGGCCTCCGCGACGTCGAGTCCGTCCTGCTGCTGGCCGAGCGCGGCGCCGCCGAACACCGCGAACCAGACGAGGCTGACCACGCTCGGAACGATCATGACGCCGACGACGAACTCGCGGATGGTGCGACCGCGGCTGATGCGGGCCAGGAACATGCCGACGAAGGGTGCCCACGACACCCACCACGCCCAGTAGAAGATCGTCCAGGAGGACAGCCACTCCCCCGACTCGGCGCCCGACGCGGCGGTGCGCGAAGCCATCCGGGCCATTTCGGCGGCGTAGGCACCGAGCGTGGTGGGGATCAGGTTCAGAATCAGCACGGTGGGTCCGAGCACGAACACGAACAGTGCGAGCGCCGCGGCGAGCACCATGTTGATGTTCGAGAGCCATTGGATGCCTTTGGCCACCCCCGACACGGCGGAGGCCACGAATGCGAGGGTGAGTACCGCGACGATCGTGACCAGCAGCAGGACACCGGCTGTTTCGAGCCAGCCGGTGACTTCGAATCCCGACCCGACCTGCAGTGCGCCGAGCCCGAGCGACGCGGCGGTGCCGAACAGTGTGGCGTACAGCGCGAGGACGTCGATGAACTTGCCGATCGGTCCTTCGGCGCGGCGACCGAGCAGCGGAATGAACGCGGAGCTGATGAGTTGCTTGCGTCCCTTGCGGAACGTTCCGTAGGCGATGGCCAGGCCCACCACCGCGTAGATCGCCCAGGGATGCAGGCTCCAATGAAACATGGTGGTGGCCATGGCCACGCTGGTGCCCCCGTCGGTTCCCGGTGGCGGGGTCACGAAATGCGAGAGGGGCTCGGCCACACCGAAGAACATCAAGCCGATGCCCATCCCGGCGCTGAACATCATTGCGATCCAGCTGATCGTCCGGAACTCCGGTCGCTCGTCGTCCTTGCCGAGCGGGATCCGTCCGTATCTGCTCAGCGCCAGCCACAGCACGAAGAACACGAAACCGCTTGCGGTGAGCACGAACAGCCAGCCGAGTTCGACGACGATCCAGTTCAGGACATTGCCGGTGACGGTGGTGAAATTGTCGCGCGCGGCCAGGCCCCACACCACGATCGCGACGACGAGTGCCGCCGCAACTCCGAAGACCACGAAGTCGGTGCGCGGCGGGCGCGGATCCACGCCGGGTGCGCCGTTCGAACCGGCGAGGTCGGGTCCACGGTCGGAACCGGTCCGATCAACAGGCACTGTCATGGGTTAAACGTGGTCCACATCCGTGGACTCTGCAACCGCTTCCGGGAAACTCGATCGGTCGAATCCGGCAGCGATGCCCGGATCGGGCCGGACAACTCAGTGCGCGCGAAGCGCCGCGACGACGAATTCGATGATCTCGTCGTCGGTCGTCCCCAGTGCGCGCACCGACGCGACGTACTCACTCGTCGCGTGCTGGGCGAGGGTGCGGGCGGGGTCGCCGGTGTCGGCGACGAACGTCCCGGCCCGCCCGCGCGTCTCGAGGAGCCCGAGTTTCTCGAGTTCCCGGTACGTCTTGGCGACGGTGTTGGGGGCGATCCCCAAGGCTTCGGCCATGCCGCGGACGGTGGGAAGTTTGGTACCCGCGATCAGCTCGTCCCGGCGCACGAGTTCGACGATCCGTCGCCGCAGTTGCTCGAACGGCGGGAGAGCCGAATCGGGGTCGATGACGATGTCGAGCATCTTCGCAGGTTATCAGTGCGAACAGCCGTCATCGATCGATGCGGACGGTCAGACGCGGACCTTGTCGCCACGAAGCCGGTCGTCGTCGGCAGCGGTGTCGTCCGACACGGTCTTGTCCGCGGCGGTGTTGTACGAACCCGTCTCGAGCAGGTCGCGGATCTGGATGAGAAGGTCCGTCTCGCTCAACGGCTCGTCCTCGGGTTCCTTGTCCGGCGCGAACCGGGCCTTGGCGGCGTTGACCGGCAGAATGAGCACGAAGTAGACGACCGCCGCGATGATGAGGAAATTGATGGCCGCGGAGATGACGGCGCCGAGGTTGATGAACGTGGCGTCGTTGGAGGCGATGAGGCGGAAGCCGAAGCCCATCTCGTTGTCGCCGCCCACGGCGGCGACGAGCGGGTTGACGATGTGATCGGTGAACGCGGTGACGATCGCGGTGAACGCGGCGCCGACGACGACCGCGACCGCGAGTTCGATGACGTTTCCACGCAGCAGAAAATCTTTGAATCCGTTGAACATTAGTCCCGCATGCCTTTCATTCCTGTAGGCATTCGGTTGAAACGCCCTCGAAAGCTTAAAGTTGCGGGCCATACGCTTCAACAGGGACATTTCCGGCGGCCGGAGAGAAGGGCAGAATCACACCATGGCAAAGACTGCGACCATCTATCACAATCCCCGCTGCAGCACGTCTCGCAACACCTTGAAGGTGCTGCAGGAGGCGGGGCTCGAACCGACGATCGTCAAGTACCTCGAGACCCCTCCGTCGCGGGATGCGCTGCGCAAGTTACTCGATGATGCCGGACTGAAGCCGAGCGAGGCCATCCGCAAGAAGGAGGATCTCTACAAGGAACTGAACCTTGCCGACGCTTCGGAAGAAGAGTTGCTGGTCGCGATGGTGGACAACCCGATTCTCATCGAACGTCCCCTGGTCGTGACCGACAAGGGCACCGTTCTCGCCCGCCCCGTCGACAGGGTCCGCGACATTCTCTGACGCCATTCTCCGCCCCGCTCGAGCCCTTACGTCAAGGCTCCACGCGCGAGCGGGCACGACATGCAGCGCGGACCGCCGCGGCCGGAGCCCAGCTCCGACCCGGCGATCCGCAGCACCTCGATGCCGGCGTCCTCCAGCCGGGTGTTCGTCTCGACGTTGCGCTCGTAGGCAACCACCACCCCCGGCGACACGGCAAGCGTGTTGTTGCCGTCGTCCCACTGTTCCCGCTCTGCCACAACGGAATCGAGACCCGTGTCGATGACGCGGAGCTTTTCGATTCCCATCGCATCGGCCGCGGCCTCGAGGAACGGACGGGGACCGCCGATCCGCGCACCGCCGTCGTCACGACGAATAGTGAAGGCCTGCAATGTGTCCCGGATTGCCGGATACATCACGACGGCGTCGACATCGACCATGGTGCAGACGGTGTCCAGGTGCATGGACGCACGCTGCTGCTCGATGGGCACGGCCAGCACGGTGTGCGCGAGATCGTCCTCGAATACGCTGCGGGCCAGCGCTTCTGCTCCGGCCGGACTCGTGCGCTCCCCCACCCCGACGGCAACGACCCCCGGCGCGAGCAACAGCACGTCCCCACCCTCGACGGGCGCGGTGTGCGACTCGTAGGCGCGTCGCACACCGAGGAAACCGGGATGGAATGCGTAGATGAGGTCGGTGAGGTTGGTTTCGCGGCGGCGCGCCGGCAACGCCAGCGTCGGGATCGCGATGCGCGGACCGATCCAGAACGACGAATCCCGTGTGAACAACAGGTTGGGCAGTGGATCGATCACGAAGTCGGCGCCGTGATGCATCAGCCGCACCAGCGAGGGTGCGGCCCCGAGACCGGTTTCGGGCAGTTCGTCGAAGGTCATTCCCGCGATGAGGATTCGGGCCAGATCCGGGGCGGGCACCGTGCGCCGGTGTCCCGCGAGTTCCTCCGCGAGTGCATGGCCGAGACGCCGGGCGTCGACGGCCGACGTAATGCTCTGGACGCGCGCCGCGCCGCTCGTCTCGAGCGTTTCGGTGAGCAGGTCGGCAAGCAGAAGCACCGCGACACCGCGACCGCGCAGCACCTCGGCGAAGGCATCGTGTTCCTCCTGTGCCCGCGCAACCCAGGGGAGCGCGTCGAACAGCAACTGGTCGCTGTTGCGAGGCGTGAGCCGTTCGAGTTCGGCGCCGGGCCGGTGCAACATCACGGCAGTCAACGCACCGACTTCGGAATCGACACCCCACGTACGGCTCATGTGTCAACGTTAGCGAGGATATCGAGGGCACGCGCTGGCAAAAGACGAGGAGTTCACATGACCGACGACGATCCGCTCGGAGTTCTGGCACCGTTCGCGGGACGCTGGGTGGGAGGCGGCGACGGCCACTACCCCACGATCGACGATTTCGCGTACGACGAAACGATCGAGTTCGCCTCGATGCCGGGTAAGCCCTTCCTGATGTATGTCAGCCGGACCCGGCACAGCACCGAAGGCCGTCCCCTGCATACCGAGAACGGCTATCTGCGTCGCGCCGGCGACGCGGTGGAACTGCTCGTGTCGCAGCCGACGGGATTCGTCGAGATCCAGCGCAGCCGCCTCACCGACGGTGTACTGGACTTCGAGACCGTGGTACTCGAACGGTCTCCGGAGGCGAAACCGGTCCACGAATTGCGGCGCAGGTTCGTGCTCGACGGCGACACCCTCGAATACGACCTGTGGATGGCGCACGCCGAAACTCCGCTCACCCACCACCTGCACGCGCAGTTGCGCCGCGAGAAATAGCCGACTCTCACTCCAGGACGATCACTGCGCGCGCCGCTCCTTCTTCGTAGCGCTGCTGCGCAGCACACGGCGGAAGTAGTCGTTGCCCGCCTGCATCACCACGTTGTACGGCGGCGCGAACTTCCGGGCCCACCAGAAACCGAACCGGGTGTCGAACGAGGTGTACACCATGAAGCGGTTCTTCTTGATGCCGGTGAGGATGGCCTGCGCGACCTTCTCCGGCGACGCGGCGTGCTTGACGAAACGCTCGGTCAGTTTGCGTACCTCGGGACTGTTGCGGTCGACACCGACGATCTCCACGGTGTCGACGAGCGGTGTGCGCACCGCGCCGGGCACGACGAGCGACACTCCGATGCGCTCCCGTTTCAGGTCGAAGCGCAGTACTTCGGAGACACCGCGCAACCCGAACTTGCCGGCGCTGTAGGCGGAGTGCCACGGCAGTGCGAGCAGGCCCGCCGCGGAGGAAACGTTGACGAGGTGCCCGCCGCGACCGGCCTCGATCATGGGTGGCACGAAGTTCTCGATGACGTGGATGGGCCCCATGAGGTTGACGTCGACCATCAGTTTCCAATGCCGATGTTCGAGACGGTCGACCGTGCCCCACACCGACACCCCCGCGACGTTGGCGACGATGTCGAGGCTGCCGCAGCGCTCGTGCACGTCGTTCGCGAAGGCGGTGACGGCGTCGTAATCGGAGATGTCGAATGCCGCAGTGTGCAGCACCACGCCACCGCGTTCCCGGACGGTGCGCGCAACGTCGTCGAGACCACCCGCGGACAGATCCGTGAGGATCAGTTCGGCACCTTCACCGGCGGCTGCGAGCGCGAGAGCTCGCCCGATTCCGCTGGCCGCGCCCGTGACGAGAAACTTGATGCCGCGCAGATCCTTGATCGCCATGGCGACACCCTAACGGCCGTGGCTGTTGTGAGCGCAGCGATCGATGAGGCCCGTGTTGCGCAGCGCTCTCAGAGTCGCTGCGCCATTTCCTCCTGGTATTCGTGAATCGTCCGCTCGATCATGTCGGCGTCTTCGTCGCGGCCCTCGTTGCGTGCGAGGTCGGCGCGGTCGCGCAGCACCCGAATCGCGCGACGAAGCTCTTCGTCACTCATCCTGTGGTCCATGACTCACAGTCTGACCGGTTCTGCCGGACCTCGCCATCGGTCAAGCGTCCAAGTCCCGGACGGCTGGCTTCGGGTGGACCCGAAGCCGCATCATCACAGGGGAAGCAGAGTCGATTATCAGGAGGAATCCGAGATGTCCGATGTGACGCCCGCAGAATTCTGGGAAGCCCGCTACACCGACAGCGGCGGACTCTGGTCGGGCAATGCCAACCCCACGTTCGTCGCGGCCGTGTCGGATCTGCCACCGGGTACGGCGCTGGACCTGGGATGCGGGGAGGGCGGCGACACGATCTGGCTGGCCGATCGGGGATGGACCGCGACGGGAATCGACATCTCGCCCACCGCCGTTCGCCGTGCGGCCGAGACCGCCCGATCCGCCGGAATCCCGGACGACCGCGTCCGGTTCGTTGCCGCCGACCTCGCCACCTGGGAGAGCGACGACTCCTACGATCTCGTCGCCGCGTCGTTTCTGCACTCTCCCGTGGACTTCCCGCGCACCGAGGTGCTTCGCCGCGCCGCCGAACTCGTGGCTCCGGGCGGACACCTGCTGATCCTCTCCCACGCCGACTTTCCGCCGTGGGCGGGTGCCGGCGACCGGAACGCCGAGGAACACGGCGAGGCCCATCACGAGCACCGCTTCCTGACTCCGGCCGAAGAGATCGAAGCGCTCGCCCTCGACCCGGGCCGCTGGGACGTCCTGGTCGCCGAGACGCGGGAGCGGGACGCGACCGGACCGGACGGCACGCACGCGGTGCTGTCGGACGTGGTTGTGCTGCTGCACCGCAACTGAGCCACCGCAACGGAAGAATCCCTGCCGAGGATCTCGGCAGGGATTCTTCGAGTAATGGTGGAGCTGAGGGGAATCGAACCCCTGACCTCTTCGATGCGAACGAAGCGCGCTACCAACTGCGCCACAGCCCCGCAGCCCCATGTGGAGCCGACTCGGAAACCTTAGCAAATCATCGCGGCCAACACGAAATCCGGGTATAGGCGCAGGTCAGCGGGCAAGTCGGACCGCAAAAGGCCCGCACCACGGTGCGGGCCTCCTGCAGGGTTTCGTGGGTTGTGGCTACTGCGTGGGTGCGGCTACTGCCCTGCCGCCCGGGGCACGACGTACTCGTCGGACTCGTCGACATACTCGGGCTCGGCGTAGTCGGCGCCTTCGTCGTGGAAACCGTCGAGGTGATCGAACTCGGGGTCTTCGTCGTCGATTTCGAGAACCACCGCGCCGGGTCGGCGCAGACGCGCCGGCACCAGGCTGAGTTCGTCGTCGCTGTGCGATTCGACACCGAGCCGCGACCGGTGGAGTCGCGCCATGCGACGCCGCCTGATCTCCTGCTCGAGATTCACCTGACGACGCAGATAGAACAGGTAACCCAGAAGTGCCGTGCACACCGCGGCGCACAGGGCCCACAACGCGGACGAGACGATCAGGGCGAGCGCCGCCGTCATGATCGCCGCGATGAGCAGGCCGAGCACGGTCCGCTGGCGGAATTCGTAGCGGGCGGCGCGTGCGACGGCGTCGGCGTGGGGGTCGAAACCGCCACGACCGCGGCGTTCGGGGACGAATTCGCGAACTGGGGCGCGTTCGGCAGGGTACTCGTCGAGTTCGGTGTCGAGGGCGGGGTCGAGCCGGTCGTCGATCTGAGTCTTCATGCGGTCCTCCGCTGGGTGGCGGTGTGGGCGATCACGACTCGGACGCCAATTCGGGTCGCTGCGATGACCGGCCGCCGGACCACGGGGAGTGATCGGATCGTCGTCGCCGCGATGCAGAACCCGAGTCGCGAGTGCGGCGTCGGTCGTCTGTCGGATACGAGGACGCTTCGTGACCAGCATCGGCACCAGAACGAACAACCACACGGCTACGAGCCCGATCCACAGGAGTGAGTTCGGCATTCCGGCGGCCCTCCCTCCCAGTCGTCGCGTACCAGCCCGTCGACGTCACTGACCTCTCTGAGGTTAACGGCAGCCACGCCGTCACCGGGACAGAAACGCCGACTCAGATGACTACAGTTGTCACAGCGGTCACGCAAAACCACGCGACACTTTCTTCACTCTAGTCACATTGATCTTCATGAGGGAGGGGATTGTTACTCATGTTCAACGTAACCCTCGTTACACGAAGTGGCTCGGTGTCGATCACACCCAGCTCGCGCGACCGCTTCTCACCAGGCGGTCCGAGACCGATCCCGGAACCTCCTCGATAGTCATCGCGACCAGCATGTGGTCACGGAAACGGCCGTGCACGTCGAGATACCGCTTCAGCAGTCCTTCTTCGCGGAAACCCACGTTGCTCAGGACCGCGCGGCTCGCGACATTCTCGGGACGCACCGTCGCTTCCACGCGATGCAATCCGACCGGACCGAAGCAGTGGTCGAGACCGAGCGCAACCGCGGCGGTCGCCACGCCGAGCCCGTTGACGTCCTTGGCCACCCAGTAGCCGATCCACGCCGACCGCAGGGCACCGCGCACGATGTTCCCGACGGTGAGCTGCCCGCAGAACCGCCCGTCCAGCTCGATCGCCATCGGCACCATGTGCCCCTTTCGGGCCTCCGCCCGCAGGGAGCTGTACACGCCCGGCCACACCGAGATGTGATGACGCATCTCCCACGGCGACTCGCCGGTCGGCTCCCACGGCTCGAGATGCTCGCGATTCTGCAGCCGCAGACGGCTCCACGCCGCGGCATCGCGCAGACGTAGCGAGCGGAGCGAGACGAGACCGCCCGCGACCCGCAGCGGCCCGAGCTCGGCCGGCCATCCGGGGTGACGGGTCATCAACCGCGCTGCCCGAGAAACGCCACGTCGACAGGATCCCCCGTTCGGACCTCGGAAACGTCCGGTTCCACCAGCACCAGGCAATTGGCCTCGGCCAACGTCGCCAACAGATGCGACGACGCCCCGGCGGCACCCCCGAGGGCCTGCACGAGATAGTCGCCGGTCGTCTCGTCGCGCATCAACTGGCCGCGCAGAAAACCCTTGCGGCCCGGGATCGAGGTGATCGGAGCGACGGTGCGTGCGGCCACGATCCGGCGCATCGGCTGCCGGCGACCGAGCGCGATACGGATGAGCGGGCGGACCATCACCTCGAACACCACGAGCGCACTCACCGGATTGGCCGGAAGCAGAAAGGTGGGGACTTCGTCGCGGCCGAGCTGCCCGAAGCCCTGCACCGACCCGGGGTGCATCGCCACGCGCTGGACCTCGAGGTTGCCCAGGTCGCTCAGGGCTTCGCGCACATCGTCGAGCGCGCCTCCACCGACGGCCCCGGCGATCACCACGATCTCGGCGCGGATCAGCTGTCCCTCGACCACTTCGCGCAGGCGCTTCGGATCGGTGCTCGCAATACCCACCCGGTTGACGTCGGCACCGGCATCGCGCGCCGCGGCGGCCAGGGCGTACGAGTTCACGTCGTACACCTGCCCCGGGCCGGGGGTGCGGTCGACGTCGACGAGTTCGCCGCCCACGGAGATCACCGACAGTCGCGGGCGCGGATGCACCAGCACCTTGTCGCGGCCCACCGCCGCAAGCAGACCCACCTGCGCTGCGCCGATGATCGTGCCGGCCCGCACCGCGACATCGCCGGGCTGGACGTCGTCGCCGGTACGACGCACGTAATCACCCGACCGCACCGGTTGGAGCACCTTGATGCGGGCGCTGCCGCCGTCGGTGCTCTCGAGCGGCAGGACCGCGTCGGCGAGGGTGGGCAGCGGCGCACCGGTGTCGACCCGCACCGCTTGTCGCGGCTGCAGCCTGATCGGCTGGCGGGATCCGGCGCGTACTTCGCCGACGACGGGGAGCGTTACCTCGCCGGCGTCGCCGTCCGAGGATTCCGGGCCGCGGCTCCTGCCCGCGTCCTGAATATCGACGCTGCGCACCGCGTAACCGTCGATCGCGGCCTGATCGAACCCCGGCAGAGGCCGTTCGGTGACCACCTCCTCGGCGCACAGCAACCCCTGTGCCTCGGAAATCGCCACTCGGACCGGCCGGGGCGCGACTGCTGCCGCTGTCACCCGGGCCTGTTGATCCTCAACCGACCGCATACCGCTTCTCGTCCTCCAGAGCCATGACCCGCCGGTCGATCGTCAGCGCTCCAGGCGTTCGACCAGCCATTCGCGCAACGAGGGACCGTATTCCTCGGTGTTCAACGCAGAGTCAACCGCAGCGCGGAGGTAGCCTCCGGGATTTCCGAGATCGTGTCGAGTACCCCGGTGCACCACCACATGGACCGGATGACCCTCTTCGATCAACAGTGCGATCGCGTCGGTCAGCTGAAGTTCGCCGCCCGCTCCCGGCTCGATGCGGCGCAGGGCGTCGAAGATCGCGCGATCGAGCAGATACCGTCCGGCGGCGGCGAACGTCGACGGGGCGTCCTCGACGGCCGGCTTCTCCACCATCCCGAGAACCTTGAGGACGTCGGGGTTGGAGGCATCGGGCACGGTCTCGACGTCGAACACGCCGTACGCGGAGACCTGGTCCTTGGGAACGTCGATCGCGCACAGCACCGATCCACCGCGCTTGCTGCGCACCCTCTGCATGGTTTCGAGGACGCCGACGGGCAGCACCAGGTCGTCGGGGAGCAACACCGCAATCGCATCCTCGTCGGCGTCGAGCGCCGGTTCGGCGCAGGCGACGGCGTGGCCGAGGCCCAGCGGCTGCTCCTGGATGACGGAATCGACCTCGAGCAGGCCGGACGACTTACGCACCTTGGCGAGCAGTTCGTACTTGCCGCGCTCCTCGAGCTTCGATTCGAGCACGAGGTCCTCGACGAAGTGCGCGACGACGCCGTCCTTGCCGGGCGAGGTGACGATGAGCAGACGCTCGGCCCCGGACTCGGCGGCCTCCCCCGCAACAAGCTCGATACCCGGCGTGTCCACGACCGGGAGCAGCTCCTTGGGAACCGTCTTGGTCGCGGGCAGGAAGCGTGTCCCCATTCCGGCTGCAGGAACGACTGCGGTCCTGAAACGCCGCGTGACTTCCGTCGAATTGTTCGTCATAGACTCCCACCCTAACTTTCGCCATCGAAAGTGATGACGCATCGATCCTAAGGTGACTCACATGACCACCCCTGCCAAGTCAGTCTGGCGGACGCGGATAATCGCTGCGCGGCGGGCGCTCGACGACGAGCGGCGCACGCGGGAGGACGCCGCGCTCGCGAGCGCCGTCACCTCCCTCGCCCCCGCCGGATCGATCGTGTGCGCGTACGTCCCGGTGGGGACGGAGCCCGGCTCGCTGTCGCTGCTCGATGCGCTCGTCGATGCCGGCGTCGAGGTGCTCGTCCCCGTGACGACGCCTGGCAATGCGCTCTCGTGGGCCCGTTACACCGGCGCGGACACGCTCATCGCCGCAGGTTACGGACTTCGTGAACCGACCGGCGGGGTCTTGGAGCCGGAGGCGGTCACCGGCGCCCACGCGGTGCTGGTGCCGGCGCTGGCGGTCGATATCCGGGGCGTCCGGCTGGGCCGTGGCGCCGGGTTCTACGACCGCACGCTGCATCTCGCCTCGCCCGATGCGGCGCTGATCGCGGTGGTGCGTGACGACGAACTGGTCGATCTGCTGCCCGAAGATCCTCACGACATCCGGATGGGCTGGGCACTCACCCCGGGGAAAGGGCTGGTCCGGCTGGGTTCGGCCGACCGTGCGAAATAACACAGTCCCTGGCGTTGTTGGCACTGTCGATTGTAGAGTGCTAACGCTGGCTGTAGAGGCTAACGCTGCGGTCCGACTCAATTCGCGGAGGAATTACCGGTGCCCACCTATTCATACGCCTGCACGACCTGCGACAACCGTTTCGACATTGTCCAGTCGTTCAGCGACGACTCGTTGACCGAGTGCCCCGAGTGCAGCGGCAAGCTGCGCAAGCTGTTCAACTCGGTCGGCATCGTGTTCAAGGGCAGCGGCTTCTACCGCACCGATTCGCGCAGCGGCAGCACCGCGAGCGAATCCGCGAAGAGCGACTCCGGCAAGAGCGAGACCAAGTCCGACTCGGCGCCGGCCGCGGCCTCGACGTCGTCGACCAGCACCGCTTCCGCTCCGGCCGCTGCAGCCAGCTGACCCGGAGTTGTCCCCAGGCGCCGGGTTCATCCCCAGGTCGCCCGTAAAGACGCTTCGACGGGCCGACGGGCCGGTTCGACCACTTAGGTTCGGACCATGCCCGTCGGCCCGTCGTCATTTCTGCGCCTGCGCCCGCCCGCTCCTCGCGGTGCCCGGTCCGCCTCCGCAAACCTGCACCCCAGTCTCGCCGACCGCGCGGTCGAGTTCATGCGTCCGGGCTGGGCCCGCACAGTAGCGGCGCGACGAGCCGCAGCAGGCGCGCTCGTCGTCCTCGCCGTCGTTCTCGCCATCCGCGACGATCCCGGCGCCGAGCGGGCCTCCGTCGTCGTCGCCGTACGCGATCTGAGCCCCGGACACGCCCTCACCGCCGACGACGTGGTCGTGGCCGACCGCGAAGCGGCAACGGTGCCCGCCGGCACGCTCACGAACGTGTCCGACGCCGTGGGTCATACCCTCGCCGGTCCGGTACCCGCCGGAGAAGGACTCGTCGACACGAGGATCCTCGGTCCGCGACTGGCTGCGGCTGCCACCGGACTGCCCGACGCCCGGGTCGTGCCCATCCGGCTCGCCGACGCCGGTGTCGGCGACCTGCTGCGCGAAGGCGACCGCGTCGACGTCCTCACGGTCGCCGGCGAATCGACGACGGCGATGCCCGATGCGCATGTGCTGGCCCGAGGCGCCGTCGTGGTACTCGCCGAGCATTCGACGACCGGCCGCGAGCAGCGTGAACGCGTCGTCCTCGTGGCCCTCGAACCCGAACAGGCGACGGCGGTGGCGGCGGCGTCGCTCGTGAACGCACTGACGGTAACGCTGCACTGACTCCGCACAGCGCCTGCTGGGGCTATCGTCCCCCATGACAGTGATCCACACCACAGACGGATCCACACCACAGGCGCCAAGTCCGCACGCGCGGCCTACCGAGCGGAGAACAGCATGCTGAAAGGCTTCAAAGACTTCTTACTGAGAGGCAACGTCCTCGATCTCGCCGTTGCGGTCGTGATCGGCACCGCCTTCACGGCCATCGTCACCGCCTTCACCGAGTACGTCATCAACCCGCTGATCGCCGCGCTCGGCGGCGACAACGAGATGGGCTGGGGATTCCAGATCGTCGGCGACAACTCCGCGACATTCATCAATATCGGCGCGGTGATCTCTGCTGCCATCAACTTCATCATCATCGCCGCGGTCGTGTACTTCGTGCTCATCGTCCCCGCCAACGCCGCGAAGAAAAGGTTCACCACCGAACCGGCCGACAAGCAGGCCAGCGCAGAAGACCTGCTCATCCAGATCCGCGACATCCTCGAATCACAGGCCGCACAGGCCGGTCAGGGCGGCGCGCACGCCAAGCCCGCGCCCGACCAGCTGTAGCCCCCGCCCACGAAAAAGACTGGGCCCACTCGGAATCCGAGTGGGCCCAGCCGGTGGTGCGGTTCGGCAGTTGCCGGACGTCTACTTAGACGGTCCAGGCCTGTCCGTAGGTGGTGACGTTGTCGCCGTTCGCGGTGATCGCGCGGACGAACGGACGGACCTGGACAGCGCCGAGGACGCCGGAGGCAGTGCCGTGGACGTTGGCGAACTGAACGGTCTTGAAGTCACCGTCGAACTCGCCCTCGGCGACGACGAGCTCCTCGATGCCCGGAGCCGGGGTCAGCTCGAGCTCGGCGTAGGCCTGCGGGAGAACGTTACCGATCTTGACATTCGCCTCGCCGAGGCTGAGGCCGCCTGCGTCGGCCTCGGGCTTGAGCTTGAGGTCGGCGCCGAGCGTCGGGGTCGAGTAGGTGACGCCGATGGCGCCGTCGATGCTGCCGGCCCATGCGAACTGGTAGCCGAACTGCATGGTGGTGCCCTCGGTGTCGGCAGCCTTCTCACCGAGAAGGTTGACGGTGCCGCGGCCGTTGTGGAAGAACTCGCGGTTGAACGGGCTGCCGCCGAGAGCCGCGACGCCGTGGATGTTGGTGTCTTCCTGGGTCACGACAACCTCGAGGCCGTCGGAGACGATGCGGTTCTGGTCGTTGACCTCGGCCGATGCGGCACCCGAGGCACCGAGGACCAGGCCGAGCACGGCGGCACCGGCGACGGTGGCGTTACGAGCGGCCTTGAAGCCACGCGACTTGATTCCCATGATTACTCCGTTTGTGGTGGTGGGGATTTCTTGCGGGAACGGGCGGAGCAGGACTAGAGAGTCCAGACCTGGCCGTAGGTGGTGACGTTGTCGCCGTTGTCGGTGATGACGCGGACGAACGGACGCAGGGAGACCGGGCCGATGACACCGGTCGCGGCGCCGTGGACGTTGGCGATCTGAACTTCCTTGAAGTCGCCGTCGAAGTCGCCCTCGGCCACGACGATCTCTTCGATGCCCGGAGCCGGGGTCAGCTCGATAGCAGCGGTGGCCTGCGGAAGAATATTGTCGATCTTGGTCGTGACCTCGGAGAGCTCGATATCTCCCGGCTCGTCCAGCTTTTCGTAGAGGGTTTCGGTTTCGTAGACCGTATTGCCCTCTTCGTCCTCGACCTCCTTGCCAGCATCATCCTTTACCGGAATCAGCTGGTCGTTTTCGTCCCGCTTCGGAACCTCGACCTCTTTATATTGCGCGGGGCGTGTGGCCTTGAGATCAGTAGCCACGCCGGGGCTGGTCCAGCTGAAGCCGATCGCACCGTCGACCGACGCCGACCACGCAACCTGGTAGCCGAACTGGAAGGTCGAGCCCTCGAAGTCTGCTGCTTCGGGGCCGACGATGTTGGCCAGACCGCGACCGTTGTGGAACCACTCGCGGCTCAGCGGGCTGCCACCGATCGGGGGAACACCCTGGATGAAGGTGTCTTCCTGGGTGACGATGACCTCGTGGCCGTCGGAGACGATCCGGTTCTGATCGTTGACCTCGGCGCTAGCCGCTCCGGCCGATCCGAGAACCAGACCGGCCACGGCGGCCGCCGCCACCGTGGCGTTGCGGGCGGTCCTGAAACCGCGTCGCGTCTGAATCTTCATGAATGCCTCATCCGTTCTCTGCGTGCCGGGTTGCGCACCCGCGTCCGACAACTGCTGGTCGCCCTGTCGCCCGCGAGGCGTGTTCACAAAGAACACACCGCCGGAACCAGCCGCCGGTGTGTTCGCGTGTGTCCAACGTCCGCACGGTAATTGCGTTACCGGTTCGTGACCAAGGCCAAGCCTTTCGTGACCTCGCCTTGACCTCATCGAACCTGAGAGGAGATTAGACCGTGACCAATCCCAGGGCAACGCCTACGCCGGTGAGCAGACCAGGTGGCCGGGAGGCAAATAAAGCTCGGGTGACACACGCGGTAACGGAAACCACGGTTCACCCCAATCGGCGAGAGTTGTCCTTTTTGGGATACAAGCGGTATGCGCTTTCGCGCATAGACGCAGGTGGACTCCTCCAATGTGTGCATTATCAGTGCACAAATCCGCCCGAATATGTGAGCGACAACACAAGAAACATGGTCTTCGAAGGTGGCGCGAAGGGAACGCTCAGGTTGCCGTCAGGTTTCCTTGTGGCAATAACCGGGCGACAAAAGCGCCGAGCCCGTCGATCATGGTGACGTAGATCACGTTTTCCCGTGGTGTGGTGGCACCTGGCTCCGAAGCCATTCGTCCGAATCACCCGAGTACGCCTCGCCGGTACCGCGTTCGTCGCGGGTCGTCTCGGGAAGTACATCGCCGAAGATGCGGGCGAGCCGCGCCCGGTCTGCCCGGGCGCGGCTCTTCTCCTCCGACTTCGCGGTCGACTCGCCGGCCGTGTCGTCGGAGGGCTTGTCGTCCGACAGTCGGTCGTCGGAGTCCTTCTTCTTGCTGCTGTCGGTAATGGCGCTACTCCTCCACCCGCGACAAGTCTTCGATGACGTGCGTGGCCAACGGCAGCAGGGTCGCCATGCCGTCGCGGATCGCAGCACGCGACGACGCGAGATTGACGACGAGTGTCGAACCCGAGACCCCGACCAACCCACGTGACAGTCCTGCGTCGACCGCGCCGGAAGCGAGACCGGACGCCCGCAGCGCTTCGGCGATGCCCCGGATCTCGTGATCGAGAACCTCTTCGGTCGCGTCGGGGGTGACGTCGCGCGGCGTCACGCCGGTGCCGCCGACGGAGATCACCAGGTCGACCCCGCCGATCACGGCCGTGTTGAGGGCGTTGCGGATCTCCACCTCGTCGGCCGACACCGAGACCACCCCGTCGACGGCGTAACCGGCCTCCACCAGCAACTCGGTGACCAGCGGACCTGCCGAGTCGGGGCTGTCACCGTGGGACACGCGGTCGTCGACGATCACTACGAGGGCGCGTCCGATTCTGGGGGCTTCGAGTTCCATGGATTCCACGGTAGTTCCCACCCCCGCGAGGCGCGCTGTATGTCCGAGAATGTGAACCATGTCCGTCTCCTGATCCATTCGGGTCTGCCTCGTCGATCGCGTCATCGACCGCCGCTGTCGGCGTCCGACGCAGTTTGCACGTCAACCGTGGTTTCGTTACCCCGCGCGTCCTCGTAGGTGATCTTCACCGTGTCCCCCGGGGGGACCGAACGGATCGCGGCGATCAGGGCGTCGCCGTCGGTGACGACTCTGTCGCCGACGCGGGTGATCACCGCGCCCTCCGGAATGCCGGCCGCCGCAGCGGGACCGTCCGGAACCACCTGGGAAACCGTCGCGCCGTTCGAGTTGTCGCGCACCGGCACCTGCACGCCGATGATCGCGTGCGTCGCGGTGCCGGTGTCGATGAGTTCCTGCGCGATGCGGCGTGCCTGTTCGACGGGGATCGCGAAGCCGAGCCCGATCGACCCGGCCTGACCGCCGGACGTAGCGATCGCGGTATTGATTCCGACGAGTCTGCCGTCCATATCCACGAGCGCACCACCCGAGTTGCCGGGGTTGATGGCGGCGTCCGTCTGCACCGCGTCGATCACGGTGTTCTGGTTCCCGGCTTCACCGCTCGTCGACACCGGCCGATTCAGGGCCGAGACGATGCCGGAGGTGACCGTGCTCTCGAGCCCGAGCGGTGATCCGACCGCCACCACGGGCTGTCCGACCTGCAGGTCGTCGGAACTACCCAGTTCGATCGGGGTGAGGTCGGTGCGTCCCTCGGCGCGGATCACCGCAATGTCGGATACCGGATCGGTACCGACCACCGTGGCCGGTGCGGAAGAACCGTCCGAGAAGTACACCGTGAGATCGGCACCCGGGCCACCACCGGCCACCACGTGATTGTTGGTGAGGATCAATCCGTCCGACGACAGCACGACACCGGAACCTTCACCGGCACCCACGCGCCCGAGGACCTCGATGCGGACGACGCTGGGCACGACCCGCTCGGCGACGGCCTGCACCGACCCTGGCGGTGCGCTGGCGACGGTCTCGGTGGCCGGCCGGGGTGCGTCCAGGGCATTGGTCACGGGCACACCGCTACCCGAATCACGGACGGACCACGCCCCCACCGCGCCGCCGATACCTCCACTGACCACGGCCAGCGCAATCGCGCCGACGACGAGCGCAGTGCGTCCGGGCATCCGCCCGGACTGCTGCGCCGGCGGCTGCGTCACCGGCTGGTGGGATGGATACGGCGTCGTCGGCTGGTAACCGTACGGGTTGGGCTGCTGCGGGTCCGGCACTCCCGGACCGCGGGTGGGATCCTCGCTCATCTACTCATCCGCCTTCGTCTACACGAGCACCTTGCGGTGCCGTCGTCTGTATCAAGGATGTACCCACCGGCTGAGAAGCCGCTTAATGTCGAACCTCGATTTTCCTGGCAATCCGGTCGGAGGCGTCAGCTGTCGAGTTGTGGCGTGCCGGGCAGCACGATGCGGATGAGTGCGCCGCCGCGTTCGGACCGGTCCACGGCGATCGTCCCGCCGTGTTTCATCACGATCTGCCGCACGATGGCGAGACCGAGCCCGGAGCCGGGCATCGACCGGGCCGTCGTGGCGCGATAGAAGCGCTCGAACACCAGCTCTCGTTCTTCCTCCGGAATGCCGGGGCCGGCGTCGTCGACCGTCAGCTCCATCAACCCGGTGCCGATCGGCTGCATACGGACGAGCACCTCCGCACCTGCCGGGCTCCACTTGGCGGCGTTGTCGAGCACATTGACGACGGCGCGAGTGAGCGCCGCGTGGTCACCGAACACGAACCACTGCTCGGTGGTGGCGTTGAAGTCGATCTCGGTGCGGCGCCGCCGTGCGCGTTCGAGGCTGCGGTCGACGACCTCCGCGATATCGACCGTCTCGAAGGCGGTTTCGGGGGCGTCCTCACGTGCAAGATCGACGAGGTCGCCCACGAGCGTCGACAATTCCTCGATCTGCCCGACGACGTCTTCGCGCAGCTCCGCCATGTCGTCGGCGGGCAGTGTGGGGGCGCCCGGGCGGCTCGCGGCGATGAGCAGCTCCGTGTTGGTGCGCAGCGATGTCAGCGGGGTCCGCAGCTCGTGGCCGGCATCGGCGACGAGGCGACTCTGTCGTTCGCGGGATTCGGCGAGCGCCCGCAGCATCATGTTGAAGCTCTCGGTCAGCCGGGCCAGCTCGTCGTGCCCGGTGACCCGGATGGGTCGCAGATCATCCGTCCGCGCGACACGTTCGGCGGCGGCCGTCAGCCGCGCGACGGGACGCAGACCGGTCCGGCCCACCGTCGCACCCGCCGCCCCGGCGAGCACCACGCCGCAACCGCCGACGACGAACAGCACGCTCGCCAGCCGATTGAGAATCTCCACGGTGGGACGCAGGCGCTGCGCGATGACGATGGTGCTGCCGTCGGGGATGCGCTGCGCGAGCACCCGCTGCTGCGCCACGGTGCGCAGCGACGATTCCTGTTCGCCTTCCGCGACCGCGAGTTCGGGGTCGCCGATGGGAACAGCCGACCCCGGCGGCACGTACCGGCCGAGGTCGGGATAGATCAGCGCGACGCTGATCTCGGAGCTGTAGAGCTGGGCCCCGCCGATGTAGCGGGGATCGTAGGTGATGAGCGTGCTCGATTCGACGAGGGCAGCCGCGCGTGCCTGGAGCTGCTTGTCGACGTCGGCGTACAGCGCGCGTGCCACGACGGCATATGCGGCGATGGAGGTCACCGCGACGGCGATGGCCACAGCCCCGGCAGCGAGCAGCGTCACGCGGGTACGCAGCGGCACCGCCCGGGTCAGGAACATCGGTGGGCGCATCGACCCACTCACGGTGGGGTCTCGCGCAGCACGTACCCGACGCCGCGCACCGTGTGGATCAGCCGGGGCTCACCGCCGGCTTCGGTCTTGCGCCGCAGATATCCCACATACACCTCGAGCGCGTTGCCGGAGGTCGGGAAGTCGTAACCCCACACCTCCTCGAGGATGCGGCTGCGGGAGAGCACTCGGCGTGGGTTCGCCATCAGCATTTCCATCAGCGCGAACTCGGTACGCGTGAGGCTGATCTGCCGCTCACCCCGGATCACCTCGCGGGTGGCGGGGTTCAGTGTGAGGTCCTCGAACCTGAGGGTTTCCTCGGCCGGCCCGTCCGGATCGGGGCCGGCTCGGCGCAGCAGCGCGCGGAGCCGGGCGAGCAGTTCCTCGAGCGCGAACGGTTTGGGCAGGTAGTCGTCGGCGCCGGCATCGAGTCCGGCGACCCGCTCCGACACGGAGTCGCGTGCCGTCAGCACCAGGATCGGCAGGTCGTCGCCGGTGCTGCGCAGTCGCCGGCACACCTCGAGACCGTCGACGCGCGGCATCATGACGTCGAGGACCATCGCGTCCGGTCGCGCTGCCGCAAGCCGGTCGAGCGCGTCCTGTCCGTCGGTGGCCAATTCGACGTTGTATCCGTTGAAGCTGAGGGATCGGCGCAGTGACTCCCGCACTGCCCGGTCGTCGTCGACCACCAAGATGCGCATAGGCAACAGTGTGTACCGGACCGCTGAGAAGTGCCTGAGAACGCCGCCGGGTCACCGCCGCCGGGTAGTCGCGGGAGTGCGGCTCAGAAGTCGCGCGGGTCGAGCACACCGAGCCGGACGGCCTTGACCAACCGGCGCGGCACACGATGCGTCACGCCGGCCACGGTGACCTCGACCAGATCGGGAGCCTTCGTGTGCCACTGCGCCCGTCGGCTGCGGGTGTTGGACCGGGACATGCGGCGCTTGGGAACTGCCACGGAATTGCCTCTCGTTTGTCGGGGAGGTCATGCGTGTCCTTCGTTTCGGGTGGAGGTGCGCTCTGCCGGGACCTCCTCGCACGGGTCGTGGTGGTAGTCGCCGAACGGGTCGTCCCAGTCCGGCCACGTGTCGGGGGACGCCCACTCGTCGTCGCTGAGCAGCGCCTCCTCCAGCGCGCGCAGGATCTCCTGAGGGTCGGCGTCGTGGGCGAGGACGACGAGGGACGAATCGCGGTCGCCGTAGGTGTCGTCCCAGCCCAGCGCCGCCATCGCGCGGCGCGTCGCCGGTACCCGGTCCTGCTGTTCGGGGGTCATGGTCGCGAGCCACGGTCCTGCCTGCGCAACCCGCAGCCCTCCCCCGGCCGACTCGAGCAGCAGGGCGTTGCCGGGTTGGGTCGCGACCCAGGCGCGACCGCGGGCCCGCACGACACCGTCGAGCAGGACGTCTACGGCGTCGTGCAGCCGCTGCGGATGGAACGGCCGCCGGGCGCTGAACTCGATCAGTTGCACGCCGCAGTCCTCGTCGAGCGGGGGCCGGCCGCGCAGCAGCGGTGAGTAGGCGTCGGACACCTCCCCGCGCCGCGCCGTGGGCGGTATCCGGCCCAGCAGGTCCTCGATGGGAGCGTCGGCGGCCCACGCGATCGGGGCGCCCGGGGCCAGCCGTGCGAGCACCGCATGCAAGCGTGCCTGTTGCCAGCCGTCCGTCCCCGGCCGCACGACGAGGGCGTCGGCGAACTCGACCTGGCCGACGACGACCTGCGCGACGGTGCGATCGTCGCCGCTGCCGGGCCGCAGGTCCACGTCGCCGGTGGCGTCGTCGAGCCAGGTGGCGGCGTCGAGGCAGGTCACGACACCGTCGATGCGCACGTCGCGCACGGCCGGTCCGTCGATCTGCCCGACCACCCCCGCGACGACGACGTGCTCGACGGCCCAGCACAACGCTTCCGGTTCGAGCTGCGGATCCAGATGAAGCACGATCCGGTCCACCGTGCTGTAGGTGTGCAGTCTGCGCAGCAGCGGCAGCAGGTCTTCGCGCAGCGTGCAGGAGACACAACCGTGCGCGAGTTCGAGGACTTCGAGTCGCTCGTCGTCGACGGTCGTCACCGTGCGCCGGCCGACTCCCTCGCCGACAGGGTCGAGGTCGTGGTGCACGACGACGGTGCCCGGTCGCAGCAGCGCGTGGGCGGTGTCCGAGGTCGGTCCGTGCCGGCCGGACACGACGATCAGCGGTGTCCTGGTGTCCACCCCGCCTCCTTTCGATAATGGTTGTCATTAACTTTTCGGAAGCGTACAGTCGGCGTCGCCATTTGTCGAAAATGATTGTCGTTATGCCTATTGGGGCCTCGCGACAGGAAGGACCGCACCGTGTCGGCGCACTGCCAGGTCACCGGACGCACTCCCGGCTTCGGGAAATCCGTCTCCCATTCCCACGTCCGCACCAACCGGCGCTGGGATCCGAACATCCAGCGCAAGACCTATTACGTGCCCTCCGAGAAACGGCGCGTCACCCTCACCCTCTCGGCGAAAGGCATCAAGACGATCGACCGCGACGGCATCGACGCCGTCGTCGCACGACTCCGCGCCCGGGGAGTGAAACTCTGATGGCCTCGCGCAACGAGATCCGCCCGATCGTCAAACTCCGCTCCACCGCCGGTACCGGCTACACGTACGTCACCCGCAAGAACCGGCGCAACGACCCCGACCGCCTCGTCCTGCGCAAATACGACCCGATCCTGCGCCGGCACATCGACTTTCGCGAAGAGAAGTAGACCCGTGGCCAAGAAGTCGAAGATCGCCCGCAACGAACAGCGCCGCCTCGTGGTCGCCCGCTACGCCGAGCGTCGCGCCGGACTGAAGGAGGTCATCCGCCGCCCGTCGAGCACCGACGACGAACGCCGCGCAGCCGCGGCCGCCCTGCAGCGTCTGCCGCGCGACGCCAGTCCGGTACGATTGCGCAATCGAGACGCTGCGGACGGCCGCCCCCGCGGCCACCTTCGGAAATTCGGGCTCTCGCGCATTCGTGTGCGCGAACTCGCGCACCGCGGGGAGTTACCGGGCGTCCACAAGTCGAGCTGGTGAGGAGCGAACCATGGCAGTCAAGAGAGCCCCGTCGAAGAAGTCGCGTGCTGTCGAGGGCCGCAAGCCCAAGAAGAATCCGCTCTTCGCGGCAAAGATCGAGTACGTCGACTACAAGGACGTGAACCTGCTCCGCACGTTCATCTCCGACCGCGGCAAGATCCGCAGCCGTCGCGTCACCGGCCTGACCCCGCAGCAGCAGCGTCAGGTCGCCATCGCGGTGAAGAACGCCCGCGAGATGGCCCTGCTCCCCTACGTGAGCAGCAAGTAGGCGTCGGCACCGGATAAGCCGAACGCATTCGACGTCCCTTCTGCCTCCGGGCGGGAGGGACGTTGTCATCTCCGGGCTCCTCGCTACCGTGCTTGCTTCGCGCTTCGACCACAGCCGTAGCGGACGGCAAACGTGCGAGCGTGAAGGACGCACCGGTCCAGGCACTCGGCGGCTCGTTAGAGTGAGCAATCATGTCGGGCGTGTTCGCGGGGTTCAGCGTCATCTTCGTGATCATCGCGATCGGGTTCGTCCTCGGCCGCCGCGGCACCCTCGGCACCGAGGCGCAGTTCGTGCTCAGCCGCCTGGTGTTCTTCGTCGCGACCCCCGCGCTGCTGTTCGACGTCCTCGCGACATCCGATCTCTCGGTCATCTTCTCCGCGAACCTCTACGTCGCCGCCGCCACCGCGTTCGCCGTGGCCATCGCGTACTTCGTGATCGCGAAACTGTGGCTGCGACGCCGGGTTCCCGAACTGACGATCGGCGCGCTGTGCGCCGGCTACGTCAATTCCGCCAACCTCGGCATCCCGATCGCGGTGTTCGTGCTCGGCGACGCGTCGTTCGTCGCACCGCTGCTGTTGTTCCAGATCGTCGTGCTCTCCCCGCTCGCCCTGACGATGCTGGACCTGTCGACGATGCGACCGGGCGCCTCCCGCCTCGACACCCTCACCGCGCCGTTCCGGAACCCGATCGTCCTCGCGGGCGCCGCCGGTCTGGCCGTCGCGATCAGCGGGTGGACGATGCCCGACGCGCTGCTGCAGCCCTTCCACCTGCTCGGCGGCGCGTCGGTGCCGGGCGCACTGCTCGCGTTCGGGCTGTCACTGCAGGGTGTGCGGGTGCTCGAGAAGGGCACCAGCCCGCGACGCGACGTCGCGCTCGCGGCGGTGCTCAAGATCGTCGTCCAGCCGCTGCTCGCCTACGCCATGGGCCGCTTCCTGCTGGGCCTCGACGGGCCGGAACTGTTCGCCGTGGTGGTCGTCGCGACCCTTCCCACCGCGCAGAACGTGTTCGTCTACGCCAGCGCGTACGGGCGCGGCACCGTCCTCGCCCGCGACTCCGCGCTCGTCACGACCCTCGCCTCGATCCCCGCACTCGGTGTGGTCGCGGCGCTACTGGCCTGACCGCGGCCCCCGCCCCGACGACCACGCCGCCCACAGTCGCGCGTACCGCCCACCGCGCCGCACGAGTTCGTCGTGGCTGCCCTGTTCGACGATGCGCCCGTCGTCCATCAGCACGATCCGGTCGGCTTTCGCGGCCTGACTGAGCCGGTGCGCGACGATCAGCGCCGAACGTCCCCGCAGCGCGTGCTCGGCCGACGCCTCGAGTTCGTCGGCGCCCGCGCTGCCCGCGTCGGCGGTCGCCTCGTCGAGGATGACCAGGGCGGGATCGAGCAGGATCAGCCGCGC
>NZ_JAUZMZ010000001.1:0-124754 GCF_036327435.1 Rhodococcus chondri
CCCGTTCGAGGTCTTCACGGTATTTCAGGACCGCGCCCAGTGTCGCGGCAGCGGTGGCCGCGTCGAGCACGGTGCGGTCCAGTTCGAGCAGCGCGCGGGCCCAGTCGAGCGACTCGGCGACGCCGGGCGGCTTGAGCAGTTCGCTCTCGCGCAGGGCGTGTACCGCCCGGGCGACCTGCTCGGCGAGGCCGGCATCGATACCGGGCAGGCGTCGGCGCAGGATGGCGACCTCGCGTTCGAGTCCGGGGTGCTCGACCCAGTGGTACAGGCAGCGGCGTTTGAGCGCGTCGTGGACCTCGCGGGTGCGGTTGGAGGTGAGGACGACGAGCGGCGGGGTGGTCGCGCGGATCTCGCCGAGTTCGGGGATGGTCACCGCGTTTTCGTCGAGGATCTGCAGCAGGAACGCTTCGAATTCGTCGTCGGCACGGTCGATTTCGTCGACGAGTAACACACACGGCGCGTCGGTGAGGGCCTGCAGCAGCGGTCGGGTGAGCAGGAACCGCTCGGTGTAGAGGGACCGTTCGGCGGTGTCGGCGTCGAGTCCCCCGCTGCTCGCGGCCTCGAGGGTCCGCAGGTGCAGCAGCTGCCGGGGGAAGTCCCAGTCGTACAGGGCCTGGGAGGCGTCGATCCCCTCGTGGCACTGCAGCCGGATCAGCGGCAACTGCAGGGCTTCGGCCAGCGCCGCCGCGAGCGACGTCTTGCCGGTGCCGGGTTCGCCTTCGCAGAACAACGGCCGGCCCATGCGCAGCGCCAGGAACGCCACCATCGACAAGCCGTCGTCGGCGAGGTACCCGGTCGCCTCCAGGGCCCGCGTCAACTCCTCGGGGGACTTCACCGCACCAACCATGCCGTGAGCCTAGGTCAGCCCTGCCCGCGCCTGCCCGATTCTTCCGGGAAACGCGCGTTACCGCAGGTCAGTTGGGGCGCACGGTGAGGATCTGCGACATCGTTCCGATCGGGCCGTCGAGGTCGTGCAGGACGCTGCTGGTCAGGCCGAGCCCGTCGGGCCCGAACGACACGGTGGTGTCGAACCCGATCCACTCGCCGCGCGGTTCCGTGAACAGGTGGGCGGTGAGATCGAGGTTGGGGAACGCGACCTGCTTCGGGTCGGCGCGCACGGTCATGCCGTTGGCGATGTCGAGAAGACCCGCGGCACCGGCGAAACCGCTGACCTTCTCGTCGACGAGCGGGATCGGTGTGCGAACCCAGAACGCTGCCCGGCCGGGCGCGGCCTGGGCCCGGCGAACCTCGGTGGAGGCGATGAAGCCGCCGGGCCACACCGTCGAGGCATCCCACGGCTCCATGTCCTCGGGCGACGCGATCGGGGGATGCGCGGTCGCCACGAGTTCGGTGGTGGGGCGCGGCTGCATGAGCCATGCGCGCAACCGGACGACGGCGCGACCGTCGTATTCGAGCACGGCCTCGACGAGTTCGATGGTGCGGCCGGGCCGCAACACGGTCACGCTGGTGTCGACCACGTCGATGGGGACGGTGCCGAGGATGTCGTACGAGAGCCGGCCGATCACCAGGCCGTCGTCGCGGCGGGCGTCGCGGTCGCATTCGACGACGTGCGCGAGCAGCCCGAGGGCAGGGGCGATGTGCTGTTCGTCGGTCTTCCATGCGCCCCCGACGTGCGGGGTGGAGCGGAACGAGGTCGAGTCGATTCGTTCGAAGTAGGACACGGTTGTTCTCCTCGGGTAGAGATCAGGCGAACGCTTCGGCGCCGTCTGTAAGGGCCGACAGCACCATCCGGCGCAGGACCGCCCGGGTGGCCTGGGGCGACCTGGGATCGGCGCTGTGCGGGGTCGAGTTGATGAGACCGAAGGTGGCGTGGGCCATGGTGCGCGCGTCGGATTCCGGCAGGCTGGGTGTGATCCGGCGCAGGACGCCGACCCAGATCTCGACGTAGCGGCGCTGCGTGAGCCGCACTTCGCGGCGGGCGTCGTCGGGCAGGGAGTGCAGTTCGCGGTCCTGGACGCGGATGAGGTCGGGTTCTCCGAGCGCGAAGTCGAGGTGGAAGTCGACAAGACCTTCGAGGGCGGCGCGGGGGTCCGCGGTGCCCTCGACGACGGCGGTACCACCGGAGAGCAGGCGACGGCTGATGTCGACGAGGATCTCCACCAGCAGTGCGTCCTTGTTGGAGAAGTGACGGTAGACGGCGGGGCCGCTGATGCCCACGGCGGCGCCGAGATCCTCGAGTCGCACGCCGGTGAAGCCGCGTTCGGCGATCAGGCGCGCGGCGGCCCGCAGCAGTTGCTGTCGGCGCTCGGCCTTGGCGAGGGAGCGCGGTGTGGGGGGCGCTGCTACTTCAACGGCCTCGTTCATTCTCGAAACTCCACTCGGCGGGAACACTGGACAACACGGTCGACCAAGGGTCTGGACAACTCGGTTAATGATAACTAACCTAGCTTTTCAGTTAATGACGATTAGGTCAATCAACCGAGGATGGTGTCCGTGACAACCGCTCACGCGATCTCGACAACCAGCCGCGACCAGCACGAACAGCTGGTCGGAGAGCTCCGCGACAGGCTTGCCGCAGCAGCGCTCGGCGGCAGCGAAAAGTCTCGCGAACGGCACGTCTCGCGCGGAAAACTGCTTCCCCGCGACCGGGTCGACGAACTTCTCGACACGGGCAGCCCGTTTCTCGAGCTGTCCCCGCTGGCAGCGAACGGCATGTACGACGACGAGTGCCCCGGCGCCGGGATCATCACCGGAATCGGCCGGGTGGCCGGGCGCGAGTGCGTGATCGTCGCCAACGACGCGACCGTCAAGGGCGGTACCTACTACCCGATCACGGTCAAGAAGCACCTGCGTGCTCAGGAAGTGGCGCTGCAGAACAACCTGCCGTGCATCTATCTCGTCGACTCGGGCGGCGCGTTCCTGCCCCGGCAGGACGAGGTGTTCCCCGACCGCGAGCATTTCGGCCGCATCTTCTACAACCAGGCGACGATGAGCGCCAAGGGCATCCCGCAGATCGCGGCCGTGCTCGGTTCGTGCACCGCCGGTGGCGCCTACGTGCCGGCGATGAGCGACGAGGCCGTCATCGTCCGCAACCAGGGCACCATCTTCCTCGGTGGCCCGCCGCTGGTGAAGGCCGCGACCGGCGAGGTCGTCACGGCCGAGGAACTCGGTGGCGGCGACCTGCATTCGAAGGTCTCCGGTGTCACCGATCATCTCGCCGAGGACGACCGCGACGCGCTGAGCAAGGTTCGCGATATCGTCTCCACCTTCGGCCCGCGCACCCCGCGCCCCTGGGACGTCGCTCCCGCGGTCGAGCCCGAGGCCGACCCCGCCGAGTTGTACGACGTGGTGCCCACCGATTCGCGCACCCCGTACGACGTGCGCGAGGTCATTTCGCGGGTCGTCGACGGAGACAGCTTCCACGAGTTCAAGGCCGAGTACGGCAAGACGCTCGTCACCGGGTTCGCCCGCATCCACGGTCACCCGGTCGGCATCGTCGCCAACAACGGTGTGCTCTTCGGCGAATCCGCCGTCAAGGGAGCACATTTCATCGAGCTGTGCGACAAGCGGTCGATCCCGCTGCTGTTCCTGCAGAACATCTCCGGCTTCATGGTCGGTCGCGACTACGAGGCCGGTGGCATCGCCAAGCACGGCGCGAAGATGGTCACCGCGGTCGCGTGTGCCCGGGTGCCGAAGCTGACCGTGGTCATCGGCGGCTCCTACGGCGCCGGCAACTACTCGATGTGCGGCCGGGCGTACTCGCCGCGTTTCCTGTGGATGTGGCCCAACGCGCGCATCTCGGTGATGGGCGGCGAACAGGCCGCCTCGGTACTCGCGACCGTGCGTTCCGACCAGCTCGATGCCGCGGGCAACCCGTGGACGCCGGAGGACGAGGAGTCGTTCAAGGCCCCGATCCGCGACCGGTACGAGAGCCAGGGCAACCCCTACTACTCGAGCGCCCGGTTGTGGGACGACGGGATCATCGATCCCGCCGACACCAGAAAAGTTCTCGGACTGGCCCTTTCGGTGTGCGCCAACGCGCCGCTCGAGCCCGTCTCCTACGGCGTCTTCCGGATGTGAGCGAGATGACTGATACGAATCGGATCGATACGGTACTGGTTGCCAACCGCGGCGAGATCGCGGTGCGCGTCATCCGGACCCTGCGCGACATGGGAATCCGCTCGGTGGCCGTGTTCAGCGACGCCGACGCCGACGCACGCCATGTGCGCGAAGCCGACACCGCCGTCCGGCTCGGCCCGGCCTCGGCGCGCGAGAGCTACCTGGCGATCGACAAGGTCATCGCCGCCGCCGTCACCAGCGGCGCCCAGGCCATCCACCCCGGTTACGGATTCCTCTCGGAGAACTCGGCATTCGCCGCCGCATGTGCCACCGAGGGCATCGCGTTCCTCGGACCGTCGGCACACGCCATCGAGACGATGGGTGACAAGATCACCGCGAAGGCTGCCGTGTCGGCGTTCGACGTGCCCGTCGTCCCCGGCATCTCCCGGCCCGGCCTGACCGACGCCGACCTGATCGCCGGCGCCGACGAGGTGGGCTACCCCGTCCTGGTCAAGCCGTCCGCCGGTGGCGGTGGCAAGGGCATGCGCCTGGTCACCGACCCGGTCGATCTTCCCGCCGCGCTGGCTTCCGCGCGACGCGAAGCAGCCTCCGCATTCGGTGACGACACCCTGTTCCTCGAGCGGTTCGTGCTGCGGCCCCGGCACATCGAGGTGCAGATCCTCGCCGACACGCACGGCAACGTCGTACATCTCGGCGAGCGTGAATGCAGCCTGCAGCGCCGGCACCAGAAGGTCATCGAGGAAGCGCCGTCGCCGCTGCTCGACCCGGCCACCCGCGCCCGCATCGGCGAAGCGGCCTGCAACACCGCACGCAGTGTCGACTACACCGGTGCCGGCACAGTGGAATTCATCGTCTCGGCCGATGCACCCGACGAGTTCTTCTTCATGGAGATGAACACCCGGTTGCAGGTCGAACATCCCGTCACCGAGATGGTGACCGGTCTCGACCTCGTCGAGTGGCAGGTGCGCATCGCCGCCGGCGAACCGCTCGCCTTCACCCAGGACGACATCACCCTCACCGGCCACGCCATCGAGGCTCGCGTCTACGCCGAGGATCCCGGTCGCGGGTTCCTGCCCACGGGCGGCACCGTCGCCGATGTGGTCGAGCCGCGCGGCGAAGGCATCCGGATCGATTCGGGGCTGCGGCCGGGGACCGTGGTCGGCAGCGACTACGACCCGATGCTCGCCAAGGTCATCGCGCACGCCGACGACCGTGCCGGTGCGCTGCGCCGGCTCGATCGCGCACTCGCCGGCACCGCCGTGCTCGGCGTGGTCACCAACATCGAATTCGCGCGGTTCCTGCTCGCCGACGACCAGGTGATCGCCGGTGCCCTCGACACGGGGCTGCTCGATCGCCGGCTCGACGACTACGCCGCCGCCGAAACCTCCGACAGCGCGCTCGTCGCCGCGGCTGCCCTGCACTGGCTCGAGCACTGGCCGACGGCCGCGTCCGATCCGTGGGACGTTGCCGACGGCTGGCGCGTGGGCGCTGCGCTTCCCGTCACCACCCGGCTGACGTCCGGCTCGCGCACTGCGCACGTGCATCTTTCGGGTAATCCCGGCGCCGCGACCGCCAGCGTCGAGGACGGCCCCGCGCACACGTTGTCCGTCACGCTCGACGGCTCGACCCTCGCAGTGGTGCTCGACGGTCGGCGCATCGCCTACCGGGTCGCTCAGGTCGACGGCGCGGTCTGGCTCTCGGACGGTCACTCCACCGTCTCGGTCCGCGAGCTTCGCGAGGCCAGTGTCCGCGGCGACGACGCGCACACCGGCGACGCCGACATCACCAGCCCGATGCCGGGTGCCGTCATCGCCGTGCCCGTCGAACCGGGTACCGCGGTGACCGCCGGTCAGACGATCGTCGTCGTCGAGGCGATGAAGATGGAACACGCACTCACCGCCCCGATCGACGGCACCGTCGAACTCTTCGCGGCTGCAGGCGAACAGGTCAAGGTCGATCAGCTCCTCGCACGGATCGCCCCTCACACCGACACGAAGGAAGAAGTGGCATGACCGATTACCTGGCCACCGGCCAACTCCCCGACGAATACGAACAGCTCCGGAAGACGGTCGCCGATTTCGCGCGCACCGTCGTCGCACCGGTCGCCGCGAAGCACGACGCCGAGCACTCGTTCCCGTACGAAGTGGTCGCGGGTATGGCCGAGATGGGCCTGTTCGGTCTGCCGTTCCCCGAGGAGTTCGGCGGCATGGGCGGCGACTACTTCGCGCTGTGCCTCGCGCTCGAGGAACTCGGCAAGGTCGACCAGTCCGTCGCGATCACCCTCGAGGCGGGTGTGTCGCTCGGTGCGATGCCGGTCTACCGCTTCGGTACCGAGGAGCAGAAGCAGGAGTGGCTGCCGCAGCTCACCAGTGGCCGCAACCTCGCCGCGTTCGGTCTGACCGAGCCCGGCGCCGGCAGCGACGCGGGCGGCACCAAGACCACCGCGAAACTCGAAGACGGCCAGTGGGTGATCAACGGCAACAAGCAGTTCATCACCAACTCCGGCACCGACATCACCTCCCTGGTCACCGTCACCGCCGTCACCGGCGTCAAGGACAACGGCAAGAAGGAGATCTCGACGATCCTCGTGCCGACGTCCACCCCCGGTTTCACCGCCGAGCCCGCCTACAACAAGGTCGGCTGGAATGCCTCGGACACCCATCCCCTGACATTCGCCGATGTGCGGGTGCCGGAGGAGAACCTGCTCGGCGAGCGCGGTCGTGGTTACGCGAACTTCCTGCGCATCCTCGACGAGGGCCGCATCGCGATCGCCGCCCTCTCGACCGGTGCCGCACAGGGCTGCGTCGACGAGTCAGTCAAGTACGCCAAGGAGCGCGAGGCGTTCGGCACCGCGATCGGCAACAACCAGGCCATCGCATTCAAGATCGCCCGGATGGAAGCGCGCGCCCACACCGCACGCACCGCGTACTACGACGCGGCGGCCGCGATGCTCGCCGGCAAGCCGTTCAAGAAGCAGGCCGCGATCGCGAAGCTCATCGCCTCCGAGGCGGCGATGGACAACGCGCGCGACGCCACGCAGATCCACGGCGGGTACGGCTTCATGAACGAGTACGCCGTCGCGCGCCACTACCGCGACAGCAAGATCCTCGAGATCGGCGAGGGCACCACCGAGGTGCAGCTCATGCTCGTCGGACGGGAGCTCGGGCTGTGACCGACGCCGGCACCGAAAAGCGCATCGTCCAGCGCGGCCTGTGGTTCGAAGAATTCGAGCTCGGCGCCGTGTACGAACACCGGCCCGGACGCACCATCACCGAGGCCGACAACGTCCTGTTCACCACCCAGACGATGAACACCCAGGCCCTGCACCTCGACGCCGCATACGCGGAGGGTACGAGTTTCGGTGAGCGCCTGGTGAACTCGATGTTCACGCTCTCCACCATGATCGGGTTGTCGGTCGCGCAGCTCACCCAGGGCACGATCGTCGCGAATCTCGGCTTCTCCGAGGTGTCGTTCCCGAAGCCGCTGTTCCACGGCGACACCCTGTACGTGGAGACGAAGATCGTCGACAAGCGCGAATCGAAGAGCCGGCCGGGTGAAGGCATCGTCACGCTCGAACACACCGGACGCAACCAGCACGGCGACGTCGTCGGCGTCGCGGTCC
This sequence comes from Rhodococcus chondri, assembly GCF_036327435.1. Classification (NCBI taxonomy): domain Bacteria; kingdom Bacillati; phylum Actinomycetota; class Actinomycetes; order Mycobacteriales; family Nocardiaceae; genus Rhodococcus; species Rhodococcus chondri. The sequence goes on from NZ_JAUZMZ010000001.1 coordinate 7,664, forward strand.
GCAAGACCCTCGTCCAGAAGAGGCCGGCATGACCTGGGAACTGCCCGGCCCGGCATGGTTGTTCTGCCCGGCCGATCGCCCCGATCGCTACGAGAAGGCCGCCGCGCGTGCCGATGTCGTGATCCTCGATCTCGAGGACGCGGTTTCGGCCGGTGACAAGCAGGCCGCGCGTGAGGCACTGGTCGCCACGCCGCTCGATCCCGAGCGCACCGTGGTGCGGATCAACCCGGTCGGCACCGCCGATCACGGTCCGGACCTCGACGCGCTGCGCCGCACCGCCTACACGAGGGTGATGCTGCCCAAGTGCGAGAGTGCCGAGGAGGTGCGGTCGCTCGAGTTCCTCGAGGTCGTCGCGCTCATCGAATCGCCGTTGGGTGTGCTGGCCGTCGAGGAGATCGCCAAGGCGGACAACACCATCGGAGTGATGTGGGGCGCGGAGGACCTCGTCGCCGGCCTGGGCGGAAACTCCAGCCGGCGCGCCGACGGCACCTACCGGGCGGTGGCCCAGCATGCCCGCTCGGTGTCGCTGCTCGCGGCGAAGGGCCACGCGCGGTGGGCGCTCGATTCGGTGTACCTCGACATCAAGGACACCGACGGGCTGTACGAGGAGGCGCTCGACGCCGTCGCTGTCGGGTTCGACATCAAGGTCTCGATCCATCCGGGTCAGATCGAGGTGATCCGCCGCGCCTACGCACCGACTCCGGAGGAAGAGGATTGGGCGCGACGCGTGCTCGAGGCTGCCGGCCGGGAGCGGGGCGTGTTCGATTTCGAGGGCAAGATGGTCGACGCCCCGGTGCTGCGCCACGCCGAGCGGGTGCTCCAGCGCGCCGAGGCCGGCGCGAAATCCTGACCGTCCGGGGTCGTCACCGCGCGCGGTGACGCAGTAGCTGAGTGAGCCGGTGCGCCCGGCTCAGCAGCAGTGCCCCGACGTCGGGCAGACGCTCGGCGCGGAAGCGACTTTCCACGCCGGTGATGCTCAGCGCCCACGTCGGGGCACCCCGATGGTCGAAGACGGCAGCACCCATGCCCCAGCTGCCCTCGACGATGAGTGCGGGATTGACGGAGAATCCGGCCAGGCGTGTCGCGGCGATCCGTTCCTCGATCGCCGCGCGGGAGTGGTCGGCGCCCCACTCGGCGGTCAGGTCGACCCGGGACAGATACTCGTCGATGTCGTGGTCGGACATGTGGGCCAGGATCGCCAGCCCCGCCGACGCGACGCCGAGCGGAAACCGGATCCCGATGTGCAGCACGTGCGAGCGCAACGGGAAGCTTCCTTCTTCGCTTGCCAGGCATACTGTTTCGTCACCGCGACGTGCGGACAGGAAGGCGCTCTCGCCGGTTTCCCGGGCCAGATCCCGAAGCACCTCTCCGGCGAGATCCGTGATGTCGTATCGGGTGGCCGCCACCGAACCCAGCAGATACAGCTCGGGTCCGAGCGCCCACCGGCCGGACTTCGGATCCCGATCGACCAGTCCCTCGTCGGCGAGCGAGGAGAGCAGACGGTGGACGGTGGGACGGGCCAGATCGGTGGCGCGTGCGAGGTCGGACGTGGAGGCGCCGTCCGGCTCGTACGACGAAATCGTCCGCAGCAGTGCGCTCACCCTGCCGACCAACTGTCCCTGCGCGCGTGAGATCACGCCCCCATCCTACGTTCACTGGATGAACGGATTGCACGGCCGTGTTCGGACAGCGAGCAATTTCGACGGGGTTTACCCAATCACTTGCATCGATGAGCTGCGACAACTTTATTGGTAGGCAGTGAAAATTGGCGTTCACTGAGTGGACGTATCCGGCGGCGGGTCTGCGTGACTCCCAGAACCGAGAGGTGTGTATTGGCAACGAAGGTATTCGGATCTGCGGCGGAGGCCGTCGCGGACGTGACGGACGGCGCGTCTCTCGCGGTCGGCGGCTTCGGCCTGTGCGGCATCCCCGACATTCTCATCCAGGCGCTCGCCCGGTCCGGTGTCACGGGCCTCGAGGTGTTCTCCAACAACTGCGGTGTCGACGGCCACGGCCTCGGAATCCTGCTCGGCAACGGCCGGATCAGCCGGGTCACCGCGTCGTATGTGGGTGAGAACAAGGAATTCGCCCGCCAGTACCTGTCCGGCGAGCTCGAGGTGGAGCTGACCCCGCAGGGAACGTTGGCGGAGAAGTTGCGCGCCGGTGGCGCGGGAATCCCGGCGTTCTTCACCCCGGCCGGGGTGGGGACACCGATCTCGCAGGGCGGGTTGCCGTGGCGCTACGACGAACACGGTGCGGTAGCGGTGGCGTCGCCACCGAAGGAGGTCCGCGAGTTCCGCGGCAAGAAGTATGTGCTCGAGGAGTCCATCAGCGCGGACTTCTCACTGGTCCACGCGGTCATGGGCGACACCGAGGGCAACCTGGTGTTCAACAAGGCTGCGATGAACTTCAATCCGCTCGCGGCGATGGCGGGCAAGATCTGCATCGCGCAGGTCGAGCAGCTGGTGGAGCCGGGTGAGATCGATCCGGCGCAGGTGCATCTTCCGGGGATTTTCGTGAACCGGATCGTGCATACGGGTGGGCAGGACAAGCAGATCGAGAAGCGCACCGTCAGCGCCGGCAAGGAGGCCCGAGGATGACTGCAACAGTGACCGAGACGATGGGCTGGTCGCGTACGCAGATGGCGGCTCGCGCGGCGCAGGAGTTGTCGCCGGGTGAGTATGTGAATCTGGGTATCGGGTTGCCGACGTTGATTCCGAACTATCTGGCCGAGGGTGTGCGGGTGACCCTGCACTCGGAGAACGGCATCTTGGGTACGGGCCGGTATCCGACCGAGGACGAGATCGATCCGGACCTGATCAATGCGGGCAAGGAAACCGTGACGGTCAATTCCGGTGCGGCCTTCTTCGATTCGGCGTTGTCGTTCGGGATGATCCGCGGTGGCCATATCGATACCGCAGTGCTGGGCGGCATGGAGGTTTCGGCCACCGGCGACCTCGCGAACTGGATGGTGCCCGGCAAGATGGTCAAGGGCATGGGTGGTGCGATGGATCTCGTGCACGGTGCCCGCAAGGTGATCGTGTTGATGGAGCACACCGACAAGTCGGGTAACCCGAAGATCGTGTCGGAGTGTTCGTTGCCGCTCACGGGGGAAGGCGTGGTGCAGCGGATCATCACGAACCTCGCGGTCGTCGATGTCGCCGACACCGGGTTGGTCCTGCGCGAGCTCGCTCCCGGCGTCACCGAAGAACAGGTGATCGCCGCGACCGGCGCTGTCCTCACCGTCGACCTCGCGTGAGCGTCGACTTCGGATAACACCGCCGCTCGTACAACACTGCCGGTGGTTCCGGCGCGGCTATCCGGCCCGGAACCACCGGAACAGCGGCCGTTTCCGTGCCGGGCGCACACTTTCGACGGTCCGGCCCGCCGCTGTCTGCTGCGATGCGCGCAACGCCCGGCGTGCATCGTCGCGCCGCTTCTCCCGCGATGCCTTCCACGTCTCGACCACCGCGTCGGCGTCCATCTTGTGGACCGGAACGGGTAGCCGGCCCGGCAGGCGCAGGCACTCCGCCACCCGGCGGTTGAGATCGGCGACGATCTCCCGCACGGCCCGCTCGGAGGTCACGGTGCCGAGGGTGTCGGGTAGCCGCTCGATCTCCCGCCGCAACTGCAGTTCGGGTGGGAGCAGCGCCTCGGTCGACAAACCTTCACGGGCAAGATAGCTCTTCACCCACCATAATTCGTCGTTTCCGTGATTCGGGATCGGTTTTCCGGAGCCGGGCAGGTTGTCGAGATCGCCGCGCTCCTGTGCGACGCGGATCTGTCGTTCGATCCACGACTCGAAGGTGATGTCCGGCCGCTTTCGCTCGGTCACGCCCTCCAGGATGCCACCGCGTGCGGGTGTCGTAATCGGTAACCGGCCGTCCATTCCACTCAGTGGAACGAGTCGCTAGGCAAGAGGGGTTCGTCCCGTAACGATGGTGCTACCCATCGATCGACGAGGACCTGATGACCACTATCCCGAACACTCTCAGCGCGGCCGCCGAGCGGCTCATCGACGCCACACGCACGGCAGTGCCCTGCTCCCCGGTGCGAGACCTGCTCGGTGAAACCGACATCGACCTGGCCTACGCGGTGCAGCAGCAACTGACCGAACACAAGCTGGCCGGCGGCGCCCGCATCGTGGGCCGCAAGATCGGCCTGACCTCCCCCGCGGTGCAGCAGCAACTCGGCGTGAACCGCCCGGACTTCGGGGTGCTGTTCGACGACATGGACGTCAGCGGACTCGACGAGGTCCCCAGCGACCGTCTGCTCCAGCCCAAGGCGGAGGCCGAGATCGCGTTCGTGCTCTCCGCCGACCTCGACGACGACGACCTCGACCTCGACAAGGTCCGGGCGGCCGTCGACTACGCGGTCGCGGCCCTGGAGATCGTCGACAGTCGCGTGGCCGGATGGGACATCAAGATCACCGACACCGTGGCGGACAACGCGTCCAGCGGCCTCTACGTGCTCGGCTCGCATCGGGTGTCCCTCGCGGATTTCGAGCCGATCGACGCGACCATGCGGATGTATGTCGACGACGAGCTCGTCTCGGAGGGCGACGGCGCCGCCTGCCTCGGCGATCCCCTCAACGCGTTGCTCTGGCTCGCCCGTACCGCACGGGAATTCGGACAGCCGCTCACCGCCGGACAGGTGGTGCTGTCCGGTGCGCTCGGGCCCATGGTGCCCGCACCCCCCGGCGTCACCGTCCGTGCCGAGATCTCGACACTCGGCACCGTGATCGCCCCCTTCTCGTCCTCACCGACTTCGGCACAGGAGAACTAGATGACCACGACCAAGGTTGCCATCATCGGGCCCGGCAATATCGGCACCGACCTGCTTATCAAGATCAAGAGATTGGCCGACGCCGAACTCGAGACGATCGCCCTCGTCGGTATCGATCCCGAGTCCGACGGTCTCGCCCGCGCGAAGCGCCTCGGCATCGACGCCGTCGCCACCGGCGTGGAGGGCCTGATCGAGCATCCCCGCTTCGACGAGATCGAGATCGTGTTCGACGCGACCTCGGCCAAGGCGCACGAATACAACGAGAAGATGCTGCGCCCGCACGGCAAGATGCTCATCGACCTCACGCCGGCCGCGATCGGCCCGTACGTGGTGCCGCCGGTGAATCTGGAAGAGCACCTCGCCGCTCCCAACGTCAACATGGTCACGTGTGGTGGTCAGGCGACGATCCCGATCGTCGCCGCCATCTCGCAGGTGACGCCGGTGCACTGGGCGGAGATCGTCGCGTCGATCTCCTCGAAGTCGGCCGGTCCCGGCACCCGCGCGAACATCGACGAATTCACCGAGACCACCTCGCAGGCCATCGAGAAGATCGGCGGCGCGACCCGCGGCAAGGCGATCATCATCCTCAACCCGGCCGAACCGCCGATGATCATGCGCGACACCGTGCTCACGCTGGTCGGTGAGGACCGCAAGGACGAGATCGTCGCATCGGTCGAAGCGATGGTCGCGAAGGTCGCCAAGTACGTGCCGGGCTACAAGCTCAAGCAGCAGATCCAGTTCACCCCGGTCACCGAGTCCATGACGACGCTGACCGACCACACCGGTCCGATGTGGAAGGTCGCGGTCTTCCTCGAGGTCAAGGGCGCAGCACACTACCTGCCCGAGTACGCAGGAAATCTCGACATCATGACGTCCGCGGCGCTGCAGGTCGCGCGGGCAGTGGCGGCACGCAAGAAGGAGCAGGTTTCGGCATGAGCGAGACAACCAAGAGCGAAACGGGATCGCGCGAATACGCGACCGACGGCACGGCCCTCTACATCCAGGACGTGACCCTGCGCGACGGCATGCACGCCATCCGTCACCGCATCACCCCCGACGATGTCGCGGCCATCGCGGGCGCCTTGGACCGCGCCGGTGTGGATGCCATCGAGGTCTCGCACGGCGACGGGCTCACCGGTCACTCCCTCACCTACGGTCCGGGTAGCAACACCGACTGGGAATGGCTCGAGGCCGCCGCGTCGGCGATCAACTCGGCGACCCTGACGACGCTGCTGCTCCCCGGAATCGGCACGGTCCACGAACTGAAGCGCGCCTACGAGATCGGTGTGCGGTCGGTGCGTGTGGCCACCCACTGCACCGAGGCCGACGTCTCCGCGCAGCACATCGCCGCGGCGAAGGAACTGGGCATGGACGTGTCCGGCTTCCTCATGATGTCGCACATGGCCCCCGCGGAAGAGCTGGCGCGTCAGGCGCAGCTGATGGAGTCGTACGGCGCCGACTGCGTCTACGTCACCGACTCCGGCGGCCGGCTCACGATGGACGGGGTCCGCGACCGCGTCCGCGCCTACCGCGACGTTCTGAAGGACACCACGCAGATCGGTATCCACGCGCATCAGAACCTGTCGCTGTCCGTCGCCAACTCGGTCGTCGCCGTCGAGGAAGGCGTCATTCGCGTCGACGCGTCGCTCGCGGGCCAGGGCGCCGGCGCGGGCAACTGCCCGATCGAACCGTTCGTCGCGGTCGCCGATCTGCACGGCTGGAAGCACTCGTGCGATCTGTTCGGCCTGCAGGATGCCGCCGACGATCTGGTGCGACCGCTGCAGGATCGGCCCGTCCAGGTCGACCGCGAGACCCTCACCCTCGGCTACGCCGGTGTCTACTCGAGCTTCCTGCGGCACGCCGAAACCGCCGCGGAGATCTACGGCCTCGACACCCGCGAGATTCTCGTCGAGATCGGGCGCCGCGGGCTGGTCGGTGGTCAGGAGGACATGATCACCGACGTCGCTCTCGACCTCCGCAACCGGGCGGGTCACTGACGGTCGTGTGACACCGGGATCGGGGACACCGGGATCGGGCGGGTCTCAGTCGGTGAGGTCCTGGTATTCGGGATGCTTGCCGATGAAGTTGTCGACGTACGGGCAGATCGCGACGACCCGCTTGCCACGCTCGCGCACGTCGTCGAGAGCGAACCGGACGAGCTTGCCGGCCAGGCCCTGCCCCGAGTAGCCGTCGTCGACCTCGGTGTGATCGAACACGAGCTGGGTGTCGCCGTCGGGGTGGTACTGGGTGTAACCGATGACGGCGTCGTCGTCGCGGAGTTCGTATCGCTGCTTGTCGGCGTTGTGAACCACGGTCACGGGCGAGTCACTCATGGTTATCCCTCACTCTCCGTTGCACATCATCGGGCACGTCGAAGATACAGCGCACACGAATACGGGCCGCGGCGGATGCCGCGGCCCGTACTCGTTATCTCGGGTTTGCAGGGGTTCCCGGCGTCGGATTACTCCGGCGGCGAGATGTGCTGCGCGATATAGAGCGGTTCGCCCAGCTGCTCGAGCAAGCCGAGCTGGGTTTCCAGGTAGTCGATGTGTTCCTCTTCGTTGGCCAGGATGCTCTCGAAGATGTTGGCCGACGTGATGTCGCTGACCGAGCGCATGTACTCCGATCCCTTGCGGAGCCGGTCGCGTGCCTCGATCTCCACCTGCAGATCCGCCTCGAACATTTCCTTGACGCTCTGTCCCAGGCGCAGCGAACCCAGTCGCTGATAGTTGGGTAATCCGTCGAGGTAGAGAATGCGGTCGGTGAGTGTCTCGGCGTGGCGCATCTCTTCGAACGATTCTGCGCGTGTATGCGACGCGAGTTTGGACCAACCGCGGTCTTCCTGCATTTTCGAGTGCAGGAAGTACTGGTTGATCGCGGTGAGTTCTGCCGTCAACTGCTCGTTCAGGAACTCGATGACCTTTTTGTCGCCCTTCATGGCACCTCCTGGGGTGAACCATCAGGTTTACCGCCGGGCAGGGGCTGGCTACACGGCGGTCTCGAGTTCGATCGTCTCATTGCGAACGCGAGCCTGCCGGATGATCGCCGAGATGTTGCGTACGCAATTGCCGCAGTCGGTGCCCGCGCGACATGCGGCGCTGACCTCGCGGGTACACCGCGCTCCCGCGGCCACTTCGGCTTCGATGTGGTGGTGCGTGAGTGCGTGGCAACTGCAGACGATCATTGGGAACCACCATCCTGAGGCCGACGACACTTGATTAGGCTTCCCAAACCTTACATCGGGTTAGGTTAGCCTATAGTGTGATAGTAGTCACTAAGCCGGGGTTCGACGTCCGTGCTATACCCGGTTTCGACCCAGGGTGTGTTACTACTGCTGCTGCTGTTGCATTTGTTGCGAAACCGCCTGATTGATCCGCTGCAATCCGCCCATCGTCAGCCCCGGAATCTGCCCTTCGATCTGCCGGACGACAGAGTGGTCGTCGATGACCTTCTCGCTCGACTGGATCAGCACGGTGCCGGCGCCCGTGAAATCGAACTGCCGCTCTTCGCCCGACTGCACACCGAACCTGCGGGCACCGGCCGCCATGAACCCGGTGATCCACGATTCGTCGTAGTGATGGCTCGGCGACGGGCAGTCCGCCCAGCCCACCAGCGCCTCCGGGTCGACTCGCAGCGGCGGCTCGGCGAACATCACAGGCCCGTTCGAGGACGCCAGGAACTTGCCCGTGCCGATCAGCGTGAGGAAACCGGGCACGATCGACTGGTTCAGCGACAACCCCGGTTCGAATGCGAGCAGGTTCGCCTGGCGAATGGTGAGGTTGCCGTCGTCGAGATCGTAGGAGTTGATGTCGTAGCCGCGGTCGCCGAGGATCAGCTTCCCGTAGCCCTCGGCCACCACATACTCCCCGAGATACATCGGCGCCGAGAACTGCCGCGCCACCATCTGCAGTGCCTGCCCCTGCAGACCGTGGGTGAGCGCGGTGAACTGCACCTGACCGTAGTAGGCGATCATCGCGCCCTTGGACAGGAACCACGGGGACTGCAGATCGATGCTGTACGCGTAGCCGTTGCCGGGCACGTTGTCGTTGCCCACGAGATGCGACGGATTCAGGATGGTGCTCACAGCTTCTCCTCCGATGCCTGAACGTAGACGATGCCTTGGCCGCTGCATTCGAGTTGCATCGCCTCACCACCGGTGCGGCCGACGTTGCGCCAGCGCATCGACGACTTCAGTTCGGTGCGGACCGGCCCGAGCGACGCGACGAATGCCTGCGGATCGACGATGACCGGCGCCGGACCGCCGACCTGCAATTCGAGGACGCCACCATGCGCGAGGACCACCGCCGCGCCCTGCCCGGTCAATTGCGTGGTGAACATGCCGGTGCCGGTCGCCACTCCCGCCGCCGCGCCGCGCAGGGCGCCGAGGAGCCCGCCGCCACCTCCGCCCCCGGACGGCGCGGCTCCCGCGGAGACCACCGTGCTCTGCAGTCCCGCGGTGTGCGCGAGCAGTCGCGAAGCCTCCACCCGCAGCTCTCCTCCGGACGCCATGTCCACCACGTGCGTCTCGAGGCCGCGGAAACCGTAGTGCACCGTTCCGTCGCCCTGCGCGATCATCGTGGCCTCGTGCTCGCCCCGCAGCATCCGGCCGGCCATGCCGGCCATGCCGCCGAGCCCGGGTGCGCCACCGACGCCGCCGGGCACCTGATGCGGAGAGAAGCGGACATTGCCCGTGTAGAAGAGCATCGCGCCGCGTCGCGCGACGATCGGTCCGGTCCGGCTCAACTCGACCCGAACGACCTTGCTGTTGATCTTCGTGAACGACACTGCCGCCCCCTATCGTTCCGCCGGCTGGATGGACACGACGCCCACGCCGTCCCATTTGAGCGAGAACGCCTCACCGCTGCCCTGCCCGATCGAAGTCCGCCACGACACGTCGGTGACGAACGACTGCGTCAATCGGCCTTTCGCGCAGACGAATGCGTCGGGGTCGACGACGAGCGGATACTGCGGCGACACTTCGAGGTGGATCAGCGGTCCGCCCGCCGACAGCAACGCCACCTGACCGTGCCCGCTCACCGTCGTCGTGAACAGTCCCTGCCCGCTCATACCGCCACGCAGTCCCGCGAAGGTGACGTTGGTGTCGAGGTTGCCGTTCAGCGCGAGCAACTGTTCGGATTCGACCTGCAGGGTCTCGTTGTTCAATTCGAGCACGGTTACGTACTGCGCGCGGTGCGCGAGATACACGACGCCGGTGCCGGTGCACTCCATCAGCGACAGACCCTCGCCGGTGGCGCGCTGGCGCAATCCGGCGAGTACCCCGTCACCGCCGCCGAATCCGGCGGATTTGAAGGTGACCTGCCCCTCGTACGCCACCATCGAGCCCGACAGCGCACGAATGCCGGAATTGCTCAGTTGGGCCTCGATGACCCGTTTCGATTTCTCGAGCAGTCGCATGGCGCGAACGATAGCGGCTGCGCGTACGGATGTCGTTCCGGATCGCCCGGATACGCCGACGGGCCCCGGACGTAATGTCCGGGGCCCGTCGGGCGGCTGCCGTGAACCTACAGGCCCAGATCCTTGGCGATGATCGTCTTCATGACCTCACTGGTGCCTCCGTAGATGCGGGTCACGCGGGTGTCGGCGTAGAGACGGGCGATCGGGTACTCGGTGATGTAGCCGTAGCCGCCGTGCAGCTGCAGGCACTTGTCGATGATGCGGCCGGCGGCCTCGGTCGAGAACAGCTTGGCGCGGGCAGCATCCGGCACGGTCAGTTCACCGCGGTCGTGGAGCTCGATGGCGTTGTCGACCATGATCTGCATCGCCTGCAGCTCCGTCGAACACTCGGCGAGCACGAACTTGGAGTTCTGGAACGAGGCGACCGGCTTACCGAAGACCTTGCGGTCCTTGGTGTATGCGATCGCGTGCTGGATAGCGGCCGCAGCTGTGGCGTGGGCGCCGAACGCGATCGTCAGCCGCTCCTGCGCCAGGTTCTGCGTCAGGTAGGAGAAGGCTTCGCCTTCCTTGCCTAGCAGATCCGTGACCGGAACCTGCACGTCGTCGAAAGACAGCTCGGCCGTGTCGGACGTCTTCAGGCCGATCTTGTTGAGCTTGCGGCCCACCGAGAATCCCTCGGTCGCGGTGTCGACGACCAGGATCGTCAATCCGCCGCGGCGATCCTCGGGGTTGAACGGCGACGTGCGGCACACGACGAGGATGCGGTCGGCAAGTGCGCCACCGGTGATGAACGTCTTCGCGCCGTTGACGACATAGTGGCTGCCGTCGGCCGACAGTTTCGCGGTGGTGGCGATGTTCGCGAGATCCGACCCGGTTCCGGGCTCGGTCATCGCGATCGCGAACATCAGCTCGCCCGAAGCGAATCCGGGAAGCCAGCGCTGCTTCTGCTCCTCGGTGGCGTTCTGCATGAGGTACGGCAGGATCAGGTTCGAGTGGACGGACGACGAACCGAACGACACGCCGGCCGCGGACGCCTCCTCCGCGAGGACCACGTTGAACTTCAGCGACGCCTCGCCGCCTCCGCCGTACTCCTCCGGCACCTGGATGCCGAGAAGACCGAGTTCACCCATGCGGTTGTAGAACTCGCGCGGCGGGTGGCCGGCTTCCTCCCACTCGGGGTAGACGGGCACAACTTCCTTGGCGATGAAGTCGCGGACCGTCTGCCGGAACGCATCGTGATCCTCGTTGAACACCGTACGCTGCACGCGCTTGTTTCCTTTCGGAGATGAAGTGTGGGAGACGATTACAGCGCGTAGCTGCGCAGGATGCCCTTGCTGATGATCGTCTTCTGGATTTCGCTGGTGCCCTCACCGATGAGCAGGAACGGTGCTTCGCGCATGAGCCGCTCGATCTCGTACTCCTTGGAGTAGCCGTAGCCGCCGTGGATGCGGAAGCTGGCCTGGGTGACCTCCGAGCAGTATTCGCTGGTCAGGTATTTCGCCATACCGGCCGCGACGTCGTTGCGCTCACCCGAATCCTTCAGCCGCGCCGCGTTGACCATCATCAGATGCGCGGCTTCGACCTTGGTGGCCATCTCGGCCAGGGAGAAGCCGATCGCCTGATGCTGCGCGATGGGCTTGCCGAACGTGGTGCGCTGCTGCGCGTATCGCGCCGCGAGCTCGAACGCGCGGATCGCGACACCACAGGCGCGGGCGGAGACGTTGACGCGACCGACCTCGACGCCGTCCATCATCTGCGCGAAGCCGCGTCCCGGCTCGCCGCCGAGGATGGCGTCGCCGGTGGTCTGGTAGTTGTCGAAGACGAGCTCGGTGGTGTCGATGCCCTTGTAGCCCATCTTGTCGATCTTGCCGGGGATGGTGACCCCGGGGACCACTTCACCGAATCCGGCGGGCTTCTCGATCAGGAAGGTGGTGAGGTTCTGGTGGGGCTTGTCGGCGCCCTCGTCGGTGCGCACGAGCGCCGCGACCAGGGTCGAGCTGCCGCCGTTGGTCAGCCACATCTTCTGGCCGTTGATGACGTAGTTGCCGTCGGCGTCGCGCTTGGCCTTGGTGCGGATCGCGGCGACGTCGGAGCCCAGTTCGGGTTCGGACATCGAGAACGCGCCGCGCACCTCGCCGGTGGCCATGCGCGGCAGGAAGTGCTGCTTCTGCGCGTCGGTGCCGTGCTGGCGGATCATGTACGCGACGATGAAATGCGTGTTGATGACGCCGGAGACGCTCATCCACCCGCGGGCGAGTTCCTCGACGCACAGCGCGTAGGTCAGCAGTGATTCGCCGAGTCCGCCGTACTCCTCGGGGATCATCAACCCGAACAGGCCCATCTCGCGCATCTGATCGACGATCGCCTGCGGGTAGGTGTCCGAATGCTCGAGTTCCTGCGCGTTCGGGATGATCTCGCGATCGACGAACTTGCGCACGGTGTCGAGGATGTCGCTCTGGAATTCGGTCAGATCCAGAGTCTGAGCAAGGCGGGTCATGCCGGGTCCTTTTCTGTGATGCGGACGGTACCGCCGGTGGCGAGTTCGTCGATCTCTTCCTCCGTCAGCCCGAGGTGCTCGGCGAGGACGGAGGCGGTGTCGTCGCCGTTGGCCGGGGCCGGCCGGACGACGGGGTGCTTGCCGTCGAACGACATCGGCGTGCTCGGCGCGAGATGGGTACCGATGCGAGGCTGGTCGAGCGACTGGAACATGGGGTTGTCGGTCACGCGCGAATCGGTCGCGAGTTCGGCGAAGGTCCGGTACCGCTCGTGCAGGATCGAGGTGCCGTCGAGTGCGGCTTCGACCTGCTCGACGGTGCGCTCACGGAACCACGGGGAGAACAGTCCGTTGAGCACATCGCGGTGCTTGAATCGGGTGCCTTCGTCGCGGAAGTCGGCACCGAGCGCGCCTTCGAGCGCGGTGACCGCGGCGGTGGTGCCGGTGAGTTCGGTGAGGTCACGGAAGTGGCGGGGAGTCAGCGCGACGATCATGATGCGCGCGCCGTCGGCGGTGCCGAAGTCCGAGCCGTAGGTGCCGTAGACGGCGTTGCCGACGCGACCGCGTCCCGGCAGGCCGAGTTGCGCTTCGGCGAGGTAGCCGAGGTTACCGGCGGTCGCGAAGGCGACATCTTCGAGCGGCAACACGATCTTGGTGCCGGCACCGGTGATCTCGCGGCGGTACACCGCGGAGGCGACCGACAGCGCGGCGTAGAGCCCGCACGAGACATCCCATGCCGGAAGCACGTGGTTGACCGGGGTCGACAGCGATTCGGGGCCGGTCACCTGCGGGAAACCTGCGGCGGCGTTGACGGTGTAGTCGACGGCACCGGTTCCGTCGGCACGCCCGAGCACCTGCACGTGGATCAGGTCGGGGCGGATCGCGGCGAGCTCGTCGTAGTCGAGCCATGCCCGTCCGGCGGCGTTGGTGACGAGCACACCCGCATCGATGATCAGATCCCGAATAAGGTTGTGCGCCTTGGGATCCTTGAAATCGGCGGCGAACGAGCGCTTGCCCTTGTTCAGGCCCGCCCAGTAGATCGATTCGTCGTCCTCGGTCAGCGGCCACCGCTTGTAGTCGGCCGCGCCGCCGATCGGGTCGACGCGGATCACGTCGGCACCGAGGTGTGCCAGGGTCATTCCGCACAGGGGAGCGGCGACGAAGCTGGACACCTCGACCACGCGCACACCCGCCAGTGGTGCGGTGGACGAGGGAAGCTCGTCGGTGGAAGCGGTGGAGTTCATGCGAGTCCTCGTCCGTCGCGGTGCCGTTGCAATGCTCAGCATGCAACAGGTTCCGGTGGCGGACCAGCACCGATCGGCTATCGCTCGGTTAGCGCAGACCAATGTCAACAGCCTTGTGGCGACTCATAGGCAGCGGTGATCGGTCTGTTTGCCCGTCGCTCTTTGCTTCTCGTGAGGCAGGTCACGTTGAATGAATTCCAACGCCAGGCGTGAGGCGCGACCTCGCCGGTGGGCCCAGGTTCCCGCCGCAGAACTTCTCTCGCACAAGCCAGTCTCCGAGTCGTGAAGGGACTCTCCGTGACCACAGGTGAAATCGTGAACGGCAGCTCAGGCGCCCACGAAAAACCGGGCGCTTCGGCTCCCAAGACTTCCAACGGCCCGGCATTCGGTGTGACACCGGGGCGGGCGTGGGGCATGACCGGCATGGTCATCTTCCTCTACGTCGTCAACTACGCCGACAAGGCCGTGCTCGGCATCATCGCCCAGCCCCTCGCCCGTGAACTGGGCATGAGCTCGTCCCAGATCGGCCTGGTCGGTTCGCTGTTCTTCGTGACATTCACGCTCGGCGGGTTCCTCGCCGGGCCGCTCAACAAGTACCTGACGCTGCGGTGGGCGCTGCTCGCCCTCGGCCTGGTCTGGTCGGTGGTGATGCTCCCGCTGATCGTCAGTGCCTCGCTCGTGATGCTCATCGTCACCCGGATGCTGCTCGGTCTCGCGGAGGGCCCGGCCTCGGCGCTGATGCACACCGCCGCCTACTCGTGGCATCCGCCGACCAAGCGCGGCCTGCCCGGCGCGTTCCTCGCCGGCTCCGCATCGGTCGCCAAGATCGCCCTGGCCCCGATCCTCGCCTACATCACCGTCGAGTGGGGCTGGCGTGCCGCCCTGGTCGCGCTGTCCATCCTCGGTGGCGTCTGGATGCTGACGTGGCTCACCGGTTGGAAGGAAGGCCCGTACACCACCAGTGCCGTCAAGGGCGCCGGCGCCGCTGCCTCCGCCGCGACCGAGCCGTCCGTGCCGTGGCGCAAGATCTTCCTGACCCGCACGTTCATCAGCTGCGCGGTTCTCATCATGGTCGTGTACGCACTCACCACCGTCGTGCTGACCTGGCTGCCGTCCTACTTCGAGGTCGGCCTCGGCTACAGCGCCCTGCAGGCCGGTTCGATGTTCGCGCTGCCCTCCATCGTGGGTCTGGTCCTCATGGTCTCCTCGGGTACGGTCACCGACCGCCTGAGCCAGAAGGGCTACCGCTCGCGCGTCGTCCGCATCATCGTGCCCGCCGTCGGCGTGCTCACCTGCGGCCTGATCCTGGTGTTCCTGCCGTCCATCAGCACCCCGGCCATCGCGGTGGCGGTCGTCTCCATCGGCTACGGCTTCGGCGCCATCGCCTTCCCGCTGATCAACGCCGCGATCTCCGAGCTGTGCCCGCCGCAGCAGACGGCCGGCACGATGGGTGTGTTCCTGGCGCTCATGGCAATCGGTGGCCTCGTCGCTCCGTACGGCACCGGTGTCATCGTCGACAACGCGGCCACTCCCGCAGCGGGCTACGCCACCTCGTTCCAGATCATCGGTGTCCTCGGCGCCATCGCCGCGGTTGCGGTGCTCGTGCTCGCCAACCCCGAGCGCGACCGCAAGCTCATCCGCAGCGAAGCCTGAGATCCACCGGCATAGCTTCCACCTAACGGAAGCTTCCGCCGAAAGACTTTCCCTCACCGGCCGGGCGCGTGGTCTCCTCGATGTGAGGACCACTACCCGGCCGGTCGTCGTACCACCGGCTGCTCCGTCGAGCAGCCGTCCGCACACTGCAAAGGATCCTTCCCATGCGCGATGCCGTGATCGTCGACGCCGTTCGTACCCCCATCGGACGACGCGGCGGCTCCCTCTCCGAGATTCACCCGGCCAACCTGTCGGCTCACGTGCTGACCGCTCTCGCCGACCGCACCGGCCTCGATCCGGCCACCGTCGAGGACGTCATGTGGGGCTGCGTCAGCCAGGTCGGCGAGCAGGCCGGAATCGTCTCGCGCACCGCGGTCTTCGCCGCCGGCTGGCCGGTGACCGTCCCGGCCACCACCGTCAACCGGGCATGCGGCTCGGCCCAGCAGGCGGTTTCGTTCGCCGCGGCCAGCGTGCTCTCCGGTCAGAACGACGTCGTCATCGCCGGCGGTGTCGAGACCATGACCCGGGTCCCGATGGGCAGCGCGGCCAAGAACGGCGAGCACTTCCCGCCGAACGTGCTCGAGCGGTTCGGAATCGAGAGCTTCAGCCAGGGCATCGGCGCCGAGATGATGGCCGAGAAGTGGAACTTCTCGCGCACCGAGCTCGACGAGTTCGCCCTGCGGTCGCATGCGCTGTCGGCCGCCGCCACCGACGCCGGCGCGTTCGCCAAGCAGCTCGCCCCCATCGCAGGCCTGACCGCCGACGAGGGCATCCGCCGCGGCGGCAGCGTCGAATCGCTCGCCAAGCTCAAGACCGTGTTCAAGGAAGACGGTGTCATCCACGCCGGCAACTCCTCGCAGATCTCCGACGGTGCCGGCGCGCTGCTCATCACCACCAGCGAATACGCGGCCGCCCAGGGCTGGACCCCGATGGCACGCATCCACACCGCCGTCGTCGCCGCCGACGACCCGGTCATGATGCTCGCCGGCCCCATCCCCGCCACCGCGAAGGCCCTGAAGCGTTCCGGTCTGTCCATCGACGACATCGGCGCCTTCGAGATCAACGAGGCATTCGCCCCCGTGCCGCTCGCCTGGCTCGCCGAGACCGGCGCCGACGTGAACCGGCTCAACCCGCTCGGCGGAGCGATCGGCGTCGGCCACCCGCTCGGTGGTTCCGGTTCCATCCTCATGACGCGCCTCGTGCACCACATGCGCGACAACGGCATTCGCTACGGGCTGCAGTCGATGTGCGAAGCCGGCGGCATGGCCAACGCGACCATCCTCGAACTTCTCTGATTCAGCACTTCTCCGATTCAGCACTTCGGATTTCAAGTTAGGAACGAAACATTATGGAACTCAAGGATCTTTCCATCGCAGTCACCGGTGGCGCCTCGGGTCTCGGCCTCGCCACCGCCCGTCGTGTCCTCGCCGCGGGTGGCAACGTCACCCTCATCGACCTGCCGACGTCGAACGGTGCGGATGTCGCCGAGGAGCTCGGTGACGGTGCCACCTTCGCCCCCGCCGACGTCACCGACGCCGAGCAGTTCGCGGCCGCTCTCGACGTTGCGCACGAGCGCGGCGGTCTCCGCGGCGTCGTGCACTGCGCCGGGGCGGGCCGCAAGATGCGCGTGCTCGACAAGGAAGGCAAGGCCGGCTCGCTCGAGGACTTCGAGTTCGTCATCCGCCTCAACCTCATCGGCTCGTTCAACGCGCTGCGTCTCGGTGCCGAGCGTATGGCTCAGCTCGATCTGATGGACGACGAGCGCGGCGCAATCATCCTGACCGCATCGGTCGCGGCATTCGAGGGCCAGATCGGCCAGATCAACTACTCGGCGTCGAAGGCCGGCATCGTGGGTATGACGATCGTCGCCGCTCGCGACCTCGCGAGCAAGGGCATCCGCGTCAACACCATCGCCCCCGGCATCATGGACACCCCGTTGCTCGCCCGTCTGCGCGACGACGTCCGCAAGTCGCTCGAGGCAACCGTGCCCAACCCGTCGCGCCTGGGCCGTCCCGACGAATTCGGCAAGCTGGCCGCGTCGATTCTCGAGAACGGTTACCTCAACGGTGAGACCATCCGTCTCGACGGTGCCATCCGCATGGCACCGCGCTGATCCGGGGATGACGATGAATTCCGATCGACCGGACTGGACGGCGACGACCCTGTCGTACCCGTCCACATCGATGACGGCGTGGGCGCCGAGCATGGCGGCCATGTACGGCGATCGTCCCGCGATCGTCGACGGCGACCGCGTGTGCACCTACCGTGAACTGGACGAGCGGTCGGCGCAATTCGCCGGTGCCCTGGTCGCTGCGGGCGTGCAGCCGCGCGACGTCGTACTCATGCATCTCGGCAACTGCGCCGAGTTCCACGTCGCGTACTACGGTGCGCTGCGTGTGGGTGCCGCTGTCACGCTGGTGAACCCGCTGCAGCCCGAGCCCGGCCTGCGCCGCCAGATCGAGGAGACCGGCGCCGTCGCGGCGGTCACCCAGCCGCAGCAACTCGACACACTGCTCGGTGCGACGGTGGGTACGAACGTCGCCCTGATTGCGGTCGTGTCCGACGAGGCGGTCACGACCGGCACACCCGGCACCGTGCGCTTCGACGATCTGCTCGCCGGGCACCCTCCGTCGTTCGCTCCGGTGCCGATGTCGGGCGACGACGTCGCTCACATTGCGTATACCGGTGGCACAACCGGTATTTCGAAGGGTGTGCGTGTCCTGCACCGCAACGTCCTGGGCAACGTCACGCAGATGTGCGGGTGGCGTGCCGGGCACCGGGTCGTCGCCGGCCCGGACGGCCTGGTCTCGCTCGAGCCCATCGAGGGTCTGAACGTCGCGGGTGTCGTGCCCGGTGTGGGTTCCACGATCGTGGTCTCCCCTCTGTTCCACGCACACGCACTGATCAACACGTCGTTCCTACTGGTGTGCGGCCTCACCCAAGTACTTTCGGGGCGTTTCGATCCTGCGAAGATGCTCGAGCAGGTCGAGAAGTACGAGGCCAGTTACATCACCGGAAGCCCGGCGATGTGGCATGCGCTCGCCACACACCCGGACGTAGCTTCGCGCGACCTTTCGTCGGTGCGTGTCGTGGCGTCCGGTGCGGCCCCGATCGATCACGTGACGCTCGAGAACCTCGAACGCGCATTTCCCAATGCACGTGTCGCCGAGGGATACGGGCTCACCGAAGGCACGTGCGTCGTGACGACCATGCCGCTCGTGGTGGGATCGGAATACCGGCTCGGCAGTGTCGGTCTCCCGATCTTCGACACCGAGGTCGAGATCCGCGCGCAAGGCGATCCGTCCGTGGTGCTCGGTGACAACGAGCGGGGTGAACTGTGGGTGCGTGGTCCGCAGGTCACCGACGGGTACCTGGGTCATCCCGAGATCACGGCACAGCAGTACGTCGACGGGTGGCTCGCCACCGGCGACATCGCCTACCGGGACGCCGACGGTTTCGTGTACATCGCCGACCGGGCGAAGGACATGTTGATCTACAAGGGCTACAACGTGTATCCGCGTGAGCTCGAGGAGATCATCGTGACGCACCCGTCCGTGTCGACCGCCGCGGTGGTCGGCCGCGACGTCGGTGCGATCGGTCAGGAACCCGTCGCATTCGTGGTTCCGGTGGCAGGCGCAGAGATCGACGCCGATGAGCTGAAGGCATACGTCGCCGAACGTGTGCTGCCGTACAAGAAGATTCGCGACGTGGTGGTGGTGGCGACTCTGCCCACCTCCGCCGCCGGCAAGATCCTCAAGACGGATCTGCGCGACCGGGTCGAGGGAGCTTCGGCGAACCGGTAGATGCTCCAGACATAACGAAAAGGCCGCCGGTTTCGATACCGGCGGCCTTCTCGTCGGGAATGCGGTCAGCCGCGCTGGGCCTGCTTGACCAGACCGCCGCCGATGATCAGGCGCTGGATCTCGCTGGTGCCCTCGTAGAGACGCAGCAGGCGCACGTCGCGGTAGATGCGCTCGACGGGCACCTCGCGCATGTAGCCGGTGCCACCGTGGATCTGCACCGCGAGATCGGCGACCTTGCCGACCATTTCGGTGCAGTACAGCTTCGCCACCGACGGTGCGATTCGGCGGTCGGTTTCCTCCACCCACGCGCGGGCGGCGTCGCGCACCAGGGCGCGGCCGGCCATCACACCCGTCTGCTGATCGGCGATCATCGCCTGCACGAGCTGGAAGTTGCCGATCGCGGTACCGCCCTGGGTGGCGGTCGCGGCGTAGGCGACGGACTCGTCGAGGGCCCGCTGGGCCTGACCGACCGACAGCGCCGCAATGTGCACGCGACCGCGGGCCAGGGAGATCATCGCGGCCTTGTAGCCCACGTCCTCGCTGCCGCCGACGAGCGCCGCGTTCGGTACGCGCACGTCGTTGAAGTGCACATCCGCGGTCCAGGCGCCTTCCTGCCCCATCTTGGCGTCCTTGCCCGACACCTGCACACCGTCGGTGTCGGCGGGCACGAGGAACACCGCGATGCCGGTGCCGTTGCTGTCGGCGGGGCGGGTGCGGGCGAAGACGACGAACAGGTTCGCCAGCGGCGCGTTGGTGATGAAGCGCTTCTCGCCGGTGATGATCCAGTCGTCGCCGTCGCGCACGGCCTTGGTACGCAGACCGGACGGGTTCGAGCCGGCGCCGGGCTCGGTCAGGGCGAAGGAGGCGACGACCTCGCCGGAGGCGATGCCTTCGAGCCACTGCTTCTTCTGCTCGTCGGTGCCGAAGTTGACCAGGACCTGGCCGGCGATGCCGTTGTTGGTGCCGAACATCGAGCGCAGCGACAGCGTGGTGTAGCCGAGTTCCATCGCGAGTTCGGCGTCCTGCATCAGGTTCAGGCCGAGACCGCCCCATTCCTGCGGGATGGCGTATCCGAACAGGCCCATGTCCTTGGCGGCCTGGCGGATGTCGTCCGGAATCGCGTTGGTGTCGGCGATTTCCTGCTCACGCGGCACGACCACATTGCGCACGAACGCGCGGGTCTGGGCGAGGATCTCGCGGAAGTCGTCTTCGTCGACCTCGGGGGCCGGTGTCGAGAGTGTCATAGCCACAACTTTCGACGCCGTCTCGGAACATGTCCAATACGAATGGCGCCATCGCCGTATAGGCAGCGTCGATGGAATCGGAGGGGTCTTCCGCAGGGTTTCACCGATATATTCGGAGCAATCGATACGTTGGGGCATTGTTCGAGCCCTCCGAAAGGAATTCCTGATGTCTTTGTTGGAGAACCGCACTGCCGTCATCACGGGTGGCGCCCAGGGGATCGGCTTCGCAATTGCCCAGTCCTTCGTCGACGCCGGTGGCCGCGTCGTGATCGGCGACCTCGATCTGGATGCGGCGAATGCCGCCGCGGAGAAGCTCGGTGGACGCGACGTGGCTCGTGCCGTGCGCGCCAACGTGGTCGAGGCCGCCGACTGGGACACCCTCCTCGCCGAGGCGGTCGACGGGTTCGGCTCCCTCGATGTGGTCGTCAACAATGCCGGTATCACCCGCGACGCGACGATGCGCACGATGACCGAAGAGGACTTCGACCTCGTCATCGACGTGCATCTCAAGGGCACGTGGCACGGCACCCGCAAGGCGTCGGCGATCATGCGTGAGGCCAAGCGCGGCGCGATCGTCAACATCTCGTCGCTGTCCGGCAAGGTCGGCATGGTCGGGCAGACCAACTACTCGGCCGCCAAGGCCGGCATCGTCGGTCTGACCAAGGCTGCCGCCAAGGAGATGGCCCACCACGGTGTGCGTGTCAACGCTATCCAGCCCGGCCTGATCCGTTCGGCGATGACCGAAGCGATGCCGCAGAAGGCGTGGGATCAGAAGATGGCCGAGATCCCGATGGGCCGTCCCGGCGAGGTCGACGAAATTGCTTCTGTCGCCCTGTTCCTCGCGTCCGATATGTCGTCGTACATGACCGGCACGGTTCTCGAGGTCACCGGCGGCCGCTTCATGTGACGGTCGTTGCCGTCACTTCTTCTTCTCGAAAGGTCATCATGCGCGAAGTCGTCATCTGCGAGCCCGTCCGTACTCCCATCGGCCGCTACGGCGGAATGTTCAAGTCCCTCACCGCCGTCGACCTCGGTGTCGCCGCGCTGAAGGGTCTGATCGAGCGAACCGGGATCGCCCCCGACGAGGTCGGCGACGTCATCCTCGGCCACTGCAACGGCAACAGTGAAGCCCCCGCGATCGGCCGTGTCGTCGCACTCGACGCCGGTCTGCCGATCACGGTGCCGGGCATGCACATCGACCGCCGCTGTGGTTCGGGTCTGCAGGCCGTCATCCAGGCCGCGTTCCAGGTCGGCAACGGCGACAACGAACTCGTCGTCGCCGGTGGTGCCGAGTCGATGAGCAACGCGTCGTTCTACTCCACCGACATCCGCTGGGGCGGTGCCCGCACCGGTGTGCAGATGCACGACAGCCTCGCCCGCGCACGGTCCACCGCCGGTGGACAGTTCTACCCGGTGCCCGGCGGCATGATCGAAACCGCCGAGAACCTGCGCGCCGAGTACTCGATCTCCCGCGCCGAGCAGGACGAACTCGCCCTGAACTCGCACCTGCGGGCTGTCGCCGCGCAGCAGAGCGGCATCCTCGCCGAGGAGATCGTCCCGGTGACCGTGAGCAGCCGTAAGGGCGAGCAGGTCATCGACACCGACGAGCACCCGCGCGCCGACATCAGCCTCGAATCGCTCGCAGCGCTTCGTCCGATCATGGGCAAGCAGGATCCCGAGGCCACCGTCACCGCCGGCAACGCCAGCGGCCAGAACGACGCCGCGTCCATGGCGATCGTCACCACCCCGGAGAAAGCTGCCGAGCTCGGTCTGACGCCGTTGGTGCGCTTCGTATCGTGGGGCGTCGCCGGTGTCGCGCCGAAGATCATGGGCATCGGACCGGTGCCCGCCACCGAGGTCGCCCTCGGCAAGGCCGGTATCGGACTCGCCGACGTCGACGTCATCGAACTCAACGAGGCGTTCGCGGCGCAGGCTCTCGCCGTGACCCGCGAGTGGAAGTTCGGTGCCTCCGACTTCGAGCGCACCAACATCCACGGCTCGGGCATCTCGCTCGGTCACCCCGTGGGCGCGACCGGCGGCCGCATGCTCGCGACTCTGGCCCGCGAACTGCATCGTCGCGAGGGCCGCTACGCGCTCGAGACCATGTGCATCGGCGGCGGTCAGGGGCTGGCCGCGGTGTTCGAACGCGTGTCCTGACCTCGTACGCGCGACAAGTGGACGGTCGGCCGGCGTACGCCGGCCGACCGTTGTCGTCGGGATCCGATCCCGGAGGCGAACAGCCCGCCCGTAGGCCTATTCCTGCAGCCGGTAGAACCGGAAGAAGCTGAAATCCTCGATGGGAAGCACGTCCATCCGGGTGAAGCCCGCCTCCTGTGCGTAGCGGCGCAACGTGTCGGGGCGCATCACGGTGCCCGTCCCGGCGCTGGGCTGGTGGCTCATCCCGTCGGGCAGGCAGACCACCAGACTGTAGCCGTACATGAGCCGTTCGATGTCGTCGCCGGGCGCGGTGAACTCGTCCGCGACGGCCTCGTCCATGACGATGACCATGCCGCCGGGGACGAGCGAGCGGCGTGCGGCCGCGAGCACCTCGACAGGTTGCGGCATGTCGTGCATGCATTCGAATGCGAACACTGCCTGGAACGTGGATTCGGGAAGTGCGGTAGCGTCGGCCGCGGTGATCGTGATCCGCTGCGCCACAGCAGGTTCGGACGCCGCATTGGAGCGGGCGAGCTCGGCCGACGCGGGATCGATGTCGAAGCCGTGCAGCGACGCCTCCGGATAGGTGCGGGCCAGCGCAATGGTGGACCATCCGCCACCGCAGCCGATGTCTGCGATCGCGGTTCCCGGCGTGCGAAGCAGCGAATCCACCTCGGCCACCGAGCGCAGCGCACCGGGCAACATCTGCTCGAACCACGGCCGGTTCACATCGGCCTGCGATTCTCTCGCGTCGTCGCCGTACTGCGCCCAGCCGACACCGCCCCCGGTGCGGTAGGCCTCGAGCAGCGCCGGCAGTTGCACCACGGCACTGGAGAGCAGCCGTGGTAGCGGAGCCAGAAAATTCAGGCTCCTGTCGTCGGTGAGGACTTCCGCGCCGGCAGGTGACAGGGCGAAGCACGGCGGTTCGCCGTTGTCGACGGTGAGCAGGCCTGTCACCGCCTGCTGTTCGAGCCACTCGCGCGCGTACCGCGGATGGGTGCCTGTGCGGACGGCGAGTTCTTGTGAAGTTGCGGGACCGTCGGCGGCCAGGCTTCGGTACCAGCCGAGACGGTCGCCGAGGTAGATGGAGATCAGGTCGATTGCGCCGAGCGTGGCGTCGACTACGCGTTGCGCGAAGGCGTCGACCGTATCGGTACGTGGGGGCGTCGGTGCGGACATGGAGATCAACTCCCGGGTTGTCGGCAGATGCGTACCTACCAGCGTGATCCTCGGACGAGTCGGTGTCACGGGTGATTCGCTCTGCCGCTCCGTCGCAGCCCGGGAGCAAGCAGCCGCACACAGCAACGAAGTGCGCCGGAACAGGTCTATTGTTCGACGACGTGAATACACGCACCGGTGCGTTGTCCGGGCCGCTGCGCCGAGCCGGGGCGCGGGCGACCCGGAGCCCGGCACGGGTGGTTGCGCTGAGCTTCGCTGCGGCGATCGTGGCGGGAACCGTTTTGCTGCTGACGCCGGCCGCGACCGGGTCCGGGGTCGGCGCCGGGCTGATGGCGGCGCTGTTCACCGCGACCTCCGCGGTGTGCCTGACCGGGCTGATCACCGTGGACACTCCCACCTACTGGTCCGGATTCGGCCAGGGGGTGATCATGGCGCTGATCCAGGTGGGCGGCCTCGGAATCATGACGATGGCTTCCCTGATCGGCCTGTTGCTGGCGAACCGGATCGGACTCAAGGCGCGGCTCAATGCCGCTGCGGAGGCACGCGCCTCAGGGCTCGGTGACGTACGCAGTGTCATCGTCGGCGTCGTGCGGACCAGTGTGCTCATCGAAGGTGTCGTGGCGGTGTGCCTGGCACTCCGCTTCGCCGTCGGCTACGGCGAGTCCCCGGCCAGAGCACTGTGGCTGGGGGTCTTTCATGCGATTTCGGCGTTCAACAACGCCGGGTTCGCGCTGTACAGCGACAACATCATCGGCTTCGCCGACGACCCCTGGATCTGCGTGCCGCTGATGGCCGCAGTGGTTCTCGGTGGCATCGGGTTTCCGGTGTTGTTCGAGGTGGGCCGGCATCTGCGAGGCCGCAGGCCACGCTGGTCCCTGCACACCCGTCTGACGGTGGCGGTGACCGCGGTGCTGCTCGTGGTGGGGCCGTTGCTGGTGCTGATCCTCGAATGGCGCCACACCCTACGCGGACACGACCTGGGCGCGAAGCTGCTGGTGGCCGGTTTCCAGGGAATCATGCCGCGCACGGCCGGGTTCAACAGCGTCGACTACGCGCAGATGGACGATGCGACGCTGCTGGTGACCGACGTGTTGATGTTCATCGGCGGCGGTAGCGGTGGCACCGCGGGCGGTATCAAGGTCACCACATTTGCGCTGCTGCTGTTCGTCATCGCGGCGGAGGTGCGCGGCGAAAAGTCGGTGACGGTGTTCGACCGGCGGATCGATCCGCGCGTGCAGCGTCAGGCGCTGTCGGTAGCGCTGATCGGGGTGGCGCTGGTGATGGTGCCGACCATGGTGCTGCTCGCCGGCACGACGTTCGATCTCAACGCCCTGCTGTTCGAGGTGGTGTCCGCGTTCGCGACCGTGGGACTGTCGACCGGGATCACCGCGCAGTTGCCGGCCTGGGGACAGTTGATCCTGGTGGTCTTGATGTATCTGGGCCGCATCGGGTCGATCACCCTGGTCAGTGCGTTGGCGGCCCGCGAACGCGGCCGACGCTACGAACTCCCCACAGAAAGGCCGTTCATTGGCTAGAAAATCCGCCGCCGAGGTCGTGGTCGTTCTCGGCATGGGCCGGTTCGGCAAGTCCCTTGCCCTCGAGCTGATGGCACAGGGCACCGAAGTGCTCGGGATCGATTCGAGTCAGGCAGTAATCGAGAAGGTGGCGGGCCGGCTCACCCACGCCGCCGTCGCCGACACCACCGACGAGGAATCACTGCGGCAGCTGTCCGTGCACGAGTACGACCGCGCGGTGGTGGGCATCGGCTCCGATCTCGAGGCGAGCCTGCTCACCGCCTCGGCGCTGATCAACATGGAGGTGCCGAACGTGTGGGCAAAGGCCATCAGCAACGCGCACGCGAGAATTCTCACCCAGATCGGTGTGCATCATGTGGTGCGGCCCGAGCACGACATGGGCAAACGCGTGGCCCACCTGGTTCGTGGACGAATGATGGACTACATCGAGTTCGACGACGGCTTCGCCATGGTCAAGACCACCGCGCCGGCATTCGCCGTGGGCAAAGCGTTGGGTCAGACCACCATCCGCAGCAAGTACGGAGTCACGGTGGTAGCCATCAAACGACCGGGGGAGGGGTTCACCTACGCCAGCGCCGACACGGTCGTCGCCTCCGGCGACACCATCATCGTCTCCGGGCGGGTCCGCGACACCGAACGCTTCGCCGAACTGACCTGAAGAAGCGCGCCGGATCGAGCAACGATGGCTCAAATGGTGGGGCGCGTCGACCTCACCAGATCGACGAATGCCTGGCCGGCCCTGGACAGCGACGCGGGGTCGAACACGAGACCGAACGTGCGGCTGAAGGTGGGCTCGCACGGCCGCACCACCGCGACGTCGCGCACCGACTCCGCCAGGGAACGCTCCACGAACGACCCGCCGAGACCGGCGAGGACCATCGGCAGTCGCGCCTCGCGGTGGTCCACGAGCGCCGCCAGGGGTGGCCGCACACCGGCCCGACGCATCGCGTCGTTGAATTCGAGGCTCAGCGAGCCGCCACCCCGCGGCACGAACACCATCGGAATGTCCGGCATCGCGGAAATCGCCACCGGTCCCGGCGCCAGGTCGGTGCCCGGTGGGTAGACGAGCCAGTACTCCTGCTCACCCAGCTCGATCACTTCGAGGCCGTGTCCGCCGTCTTCGAGTGGCAGATGCGCGACGACGAACTCACAGTGCCCGTCCCGGATCACCGACCCCGAGCTCTCCTCGCTCCGAAGTTCCCCGAATCGCACCGTCGTCTTCGGGCAAGCGCGACGGAAGCGAGCGACCAGATCGACGATGAGTCCGGTTGCGAGCGCCGGAAACACCATCAAATCCAGGCTGCCCGTCACTTCTCCGGTGGCCGCGCTCATCAACTCGCTCACCGCGCTCACATCGCGCAGGATCTGCCGGCTCGGGCCGATGAGACTGCGGCCGGCCGCAGTGAGCACCATGCCGCGACCGATGCGATGGAACAGCTGCACACCCAGTTCGCGCTCGAGGCTGCGCAGTGCCTGCGACACGGTCGGCTGCGCGACCCCGAGCGCAGCGGCCGCGCCGTTGATGCCGTCGTTCTCGACGACGGCGAGGAAGTATTCGACCTGACGGAACTCCATGTCCCTACGCTCCTGATGCCTGGGCGGTGGAGGTCGCGATGAAGGCGGCTGCCGCGGGTGACGGCTCGCCGGCGCGCAGCACGAGCCCCACCGGCCGCTTCAGCGGAGGAACGAGCGCACGCACGGTGGCGCTCGGCATCTGCTGCTCGGCAACCTTGCGCGGTACCACGGTGCCCCCGGTGCCGCGCATCACGAATTCCCAGATCGCCGACGGGTGCGCGCAGTCGACGACGACGTTCTGCTCACCGAGCAGATCACCGGCGCGCACCGCGCTCGCGCGGGAGCCGAGATCCAGGACCAGCGGTACCTCCCGGACCTGGGCGCGGGTGACAGGATCGGGCAGGCCGGCAGCCAGCTCCGGGTGGATGGCCAGCACCATCTCCTGTTCGAGCACGGGAATGGCGATCATTCCGGCGTGCTCGACGGACAAGTCGGTCACACCGATCTCGGCCGCCCCGCGTCGCAGCGCGGAGTGCACCCCGGCGGGCCCGTCGACGTCGGAGATCCGCACGGTGATGCCGGGATATCGGGAACGGAAACGTTGGACGAGTTCGACCACGGGATGAATCGAAAATGCCGAGAATGTCGCAATTTCCACCCGCCCCGCTGTGAGTTCGCGGACGTCCGCAACCTTGCGTTTCGCGCGTTCGACGTCGGCGAGGATTCGCCGCGCGGAGACCTCGAGCGTCCGGCCGTCGTCGGTCAAGGTGAGACGGCGGCCGGTGCGGTCGAAGAGGGTTGTGCCCAGGCGACGTTCGAGGGTGCGAATGGCCTGCGACAGCGATGGCTGGGAAATATACAGGGCCTGGGCAGCTTTCGTGATCCCACCATGGTCGACGACAGCGACGAAGTAGGTCACGAGATGCAGGTCCACCCGGTCATCGTATGTGATTCACCGAGCCTGCCGATCACCGGTGAACGAACACGGCGCTTTCGACACGAAATGCTGTCGGTCGACCGGGACTATGCGCCCGTCCACACCGGGGCGCGCTTCTCGGCGAACGCACGAGCACCTTCCTGCGCGTCGGACGACGCGAAAACCGGGTCGATGAACTTGCGTTGCGCGACGAACGCGTCGGGGTCGGTGTAGTTCGCGGCCATCGACACCACCTGCTTGGTGGCGCGCACGGCCAGCGGGCCGTTCGCAGCGACCCGTTCGGCGAGTTCCTTCGCGACGGTGAGGGCCTGGCCCGGCTCGGTGACCCGGTTGACGAGGCCGTGCTGGTGCGCGAGCTCGGCGGTGAGCGGATCGCCGGTGATGGCCATCTCCATCGCGAGCGGGTACGGCAGGATCTTCGGCAGACGCAGCAGGCCGCCCGCTGCGGCGGCGAGGCCGCGCTTGACCTCGGGGATGCCGAACTTGGCTTCGCGTGAGGCGACGATCAGGTCGGCGGACAGTGCGAGTTCGCAGCCACCGGCCAGCGCCCAGCCCTCGACTGCGGCGATGAGCGGCTTGGTCGGCGGGGCCTCGGTGAGACCGCCGAATCCGCGCCCGGGGATGGACGGCCGCTCACCACGGGAAAAGGCCTTCAGATCCATTCCGGCGCAGAATGTTCCACCGGCCCCGGTCAGGATGCCGATGGTGAGGTCGGGGCGTGCCTCGAATTCGTCGATCGCTGCGGCGAGCGCCTCCGCCACCTCGAGGTTGACCGCGTTCTTCGCCTCGGGACGGTTCAGGGTGAAGACGGCGACGCCGTCGGCGAATTCGGTGAGAACAACGCTCATGTCAGTTTTCCTTCGTATTCGATAGGGGTGTCGATGCCGGCACGGTCCAGCGTGCGGGTGTGCCGCCGTCCGAGGAGATAGCGCCGCGGTCGGCGAGAACAATCAGATGGGCCTGGGTTTCGCGCACCGCGAGCCGCAGCAGTCGCGGTGTCAGTGCCTCGATCGGCCGCGACCACGAGATGCGCTCGGTGATCTCCCACGCCGTGGATTCCGGGTGTGCGGTCACGGCCGCGCGGATTTCGTCGAGACGTTCGTCGTGATGTGCCATCAGCTGGCGGGCACGGTCGGTGACGCCCCGGAAGCGGTATTCGTGGGCGGGCAGTACGTCGCAGTCCGGCAGCATCGTCGTGGCGTGCAGCGACAGCAGGTACCGGTGCAGCGGATCCTCGAGTTCTCCGGGGCCGGACGAGATGTTGGGACTGATACGCGGCAGCATGTGATCACCGCTGAACAGCAGGTCGTTGTCGCGGTCGACGAACGCCAGGTGCCCGGGCGTGTGGCCCGGGGTCCACAACGCTTCGATGTTCCAGCCGGGCAGGTCGAGCCGGGTGCCGCTGTCGAGGACGACGTCGGCGGTCTCGCCGGGCGCGAACCGCACGAGGTCGAACCGCGCGGCCTCGATCACCTCGGGAGGGGCGCCGAGCGCGGTCAGATCGACTCGCCAGGCCTCCACGTCGGCGGCGACATCCGCGGGGGTGAAGTGGCCCAGTGCTGTGGCCTCGGCGGCGTGCATCGCGATGGCCGCGCCGGTGGTCTCCCGCAATCGTGGCGCGAGACCGAAGTGGTCGGGGTGCAGGTGGGTGATTGCCGCATAGCGCACGTCGCCGATGCGGTGGCCGGTCTGCGCGATGCCGTCGACGAGGGCCTGCCAGGACTCCTCGGTGTCCATGCCGACGTCGATCAGCGCCAGCCCGTGGTCGAGCGCCAGCGCGTAGACCAGAACGTAGCGCAGCGGATTGCGCGGCATCGGTACGGGAATGGACCACAGTCCCGGACGGACCTGCTCGACGGGAGGCAGGATTTTCGCTGCCCACGCTTCGCGCTGGGCGACGCCGATGTCCTCGGTGACGATCATCGCTGCGCCTCCTCGGCGGTGGGCAGGGTGTCGCGGAGTGTGCGCTTGAGGATCTTGCCGCTCGCATTGCGGGGCAGTTCGCGGACGATGTGGATGCGCTGCGGCTTCTTGTACGACGCGAGCCGCCCGCTCGTGAACGCGACGAGTTCGGCTTCCGTCGGCGGCTCGGCGACGTCGGCGAGCCGCACCACGGCGGTGACGGCCTCGCCCCAGCGGGCATCGGGCAGGCCGACCACGGCGACCTCCGCCACCGCGGGATGTTCGGCCAGCACGGCCTCGACCTCGACGGGGTACACGTTCTCACCGCCGGTGATGATCATGTCCTTCACACGGTCGGTGACGAACAGGTAACCGTCCTCGTCGATGTGTCCGGCGTCGCCGGTGCGCAGGAAACCGTCCTCGGTGTACAGCGCGGCGGTCTCGGCCTCGCGCCGCCAATAGCCCGCGACGTTGTTGCGTGAGCGCGACACGATCTCACCGGTGGCGCCCTGCGGGAGCAGTTTGCCGGTGGCGATGTCGCGGATCTGCACCTCGGTGCCGGGCAGCGGGGTGCCGGCCGAACGCAGCAGATAGGTGCGAGGTCCGTGTGGGTCGTGGTCGCCGGTGCGCAGGGCGGTCAGGGCGCCCATCGTCTCGGTCATGCCGTAGCGCTGCACGAGCCGGCAGCCGAGGGTGTCCATCGTGCGGGCGAGCAGGGCGGGCGTGATCGGGGACGCCCCGTACGCGATGACCTTCAGGCTCGACAGGTCGTACCGGGCCAGGTCGGGAAGTTCGAGGAGCATGCCGATCGCGGCGGGCACCAGGAAGGCGTGGGTGACGCGGTGCTCGGCGATGGCCCGGGCCACCAGAGCGGGACGCATCTCACCGAGCAGGACCAGGTGCAGGCCCGCAGACAGGGACGTGCTCAACCATCCGGCGCCGGCGATGTGGAACAGCGGCAGCGCATCGAGCGAGACCGAGCCTTCCTCGAACTCGTACAGGTCGAAGTTCTCCTGCACGTTGTACAGGTTGCGGTGAACCGCCACAACGCCTTTCGGCTTTCCGGTGGTTCCGGAGGTGTACAGCTGGAGGACCTCGGTATCGGGATCGTCGCCGAAGCCGGGATCGCTGTCGGTGCCCTGCGCGACGAGCTGGTCCCACGTCCGGGCTCCGGGCACCACCGAAGCGTCACCCACCACGACGACGTGCAACCCGGGGAGGACCTGTGCCGCCGCGAGTGCGGCTTCGGCGAATTCCGCCTCTACGACGAGCACGGACAGTTCCGCATCGAGGGCGATCACAGCGACCTCGTCGGACGTCAGGCGCCAGTTGATCGGGGTGAACACCAGACCGGCTTTCGCGCATCCGACGAAGGTCGCCGCCCCGGGCAGTCCCATACGCAGCAGCGCACCGACCCGCTTCGGATCGGTGGCGAGCGGTACCAGGGCCGACGCGACGCGGTTGGTGTACGTGTCGAAGTCGCGATAGGTCAGGGTCGTGTCGTCTGCGGTCACCGCCGGCCGGTCCGGATGTTCGACGGCGAGCCGCCGGACACGGTTGGGAAGGTGCAGTTCGCTCACGTCACACTCCTGATCTACTTCCGGTCACACGGACGAACGACGTCCGAGGGACTCCAGTCGATCACGGTCGTGACGGCAGCCACAAAGACCTGAGGCCGCACACAGGGTTAGGAGAAACCTATGTAATTCGTTGCAATAACGAGCGGGAGGCGCGGCGAGTCCGCATGGAACGTCGCACGCCACCTCCCGCTCGGGCCGACGGTCAGTCGATCTGCAGCTCGCCCATCCGCGCCCACTCGACGCCCGGCATCTCGGTGTTCAGGATGCGCGGGGTTTCGGCCAGTGCAGGGCGCATCGCGTCGAGCCCCTTGCGGAAATGATCGGAGCCGACATGCGCGGCGCCCGCGTCGCCGTCCCGGAATGCTTCCACCAGAACGAATTCGGACGGATCCTCCACGTTGCGTGACCAATCGAACCAGAGATTGCCCGGTTCGGCGCGAGTGGCTTCGGTGAATGCCTTGGTGGTAGAAAGCCATTCGTCCTGATACTCGGGACGCACCTTGAATCTCACCACGATGAAGATCATTGTTCCTCGCTCAGTAGATGTTGGAGGGACGAACCATGCCTTCGGCCAGATCGCCGAATCCGGGGGCCGGGATCGCCCCCGGATTACCCAGCACCTCTTCGACGATCGCGGTTTCCGTCGTGATGAGCAGGGCAGCGATCGACGCGGCGCTTTCGAGGGCCGCACGGGTGACCTTGAACGGATCGATCACGCCCTCGTCGAACATGTCGCCGTACTTGCCGGTGAGTGCGTTGAACCCGTGACCGAGCGGCAGACCTTCCACGACCTCTACCACGTCCTCGCCTTCGAATCCGGCGTTGATCGCGATCCAGCGCAGCGGCTCGGCCAGTGCGCGGCGCACCACGTCGCGTCCGACGCCTTCGTCGCCGGGCAGGTCGAGTTCGGCCAGCGCCCGGTGCGCCTGGCCCAGTGCGGTGCCGCCACCGGCGACGACGCCGTCCTCGAGTGCAGCGCGCGTCGCGGCGAGGGCGTCCTCGACGCGCAGCATGCGTTCCTTGAGCTCGACACTGGTGGCGCCGCCCACCTTGATCACCGCGACCCGGCCGGTGAGCCGCGCGAGACGCATCCGGAGGCTGTCCTGATCGGCATCCAGCCGTGCCCGCCCGAGCTGGGTCTCGAGCTGCCCGATCCGTGCGTCGAGCAACTTTTCGTCACCGTGTCCACCGACGATCGTCGTGTCGTTCTCGGTGACGGTGACGCGGTCGCACGACCCGAGATGCTCGCGCGTGACTTCGGACAGTTCGACGCCGGTGTCCTTCGCGATGACGTGCCCGCCGAGGGCGATCGCGAGGTCCTGGAGTTCGGCGACCCGCCGGTGTCCGAATCCGGGTGCCCGCACCACCACGGACTGCATGGTCTTGTGCATGTTGCCGCCCACGAGCAGCTGCAACGCCGGCCCGTCCACATCTTCGGCGAATACGACGAGCGGCCGGTCGGCGCGTTTCGCCGCCTCGATACTCGGCATGATGTCCTGCACCTGCGAGATCTTCTTGTTGGTGAGCAGTACCACCGGGTTCTCGTGCACCGATTCCATACGTTCGAAGTCGGTGACCATGTACCCGGAGATGTATCCGTGGCCGAATTCGATGCCGTCGACGATGTCCACCGACATGCCGAGTGTGTCCGATTCCTCGGTGGTGACGATGCCCGAGCGACCGACGTGGGTGACGGCGTCGGCGATCACTTCACCGATGACATCGTCGTCGCTCGCGGCGAGAGTAGCGATGCGCTGCAGGTCGCGCCGGTTCTCGATCTTCACGGCGTGGCGGCGCACCGCGTCGACGACGACGGGCACGGTGCGTTCGATACCTCGCCGTACTCGCATGGGGTTGGCGCCGGCATCCACGGCGCGCAGTCCTTCACGCACCATCGCCTGCGCGAGCACGGTGGCGGTGGTGGTGCCGTCACCGACCGAGCCGTTGGTCTTCATCGCGACTTCCTTGACCAACTGGGCACCCATGTTCGCGAACGGGTCGCGGAGCTGGATCTCCCGCGCAATGGTCACACCGTCGTTGGTGATGGTGGGCGGACCGGTGAGCTTTTCGAGCACCGCGTTGCGTCCCTTGGGGCCCAACGTCACCTTCACCGCATCGGCCAGTGCATTGACGCCGTACTCGAGGAGCAAGCGCGCCTCCTGGTTGAACCGCAGGTCTTTTGCCATGGTGTGAGTCCTCTCGTGGAATGACGGTGCGGTTCAGGGAACGAGAATGGCGCGGCCGCGGACGCGACCGGCGTCGAGATCGTCGATCGCCTGCTGGAACTGATCGAGCGGGTACTTGGTGGTGTGGAGCATGACCTTTCCCTGCGCGGCCAGAACCATCAGCTCTTGCAGGTCGTTGTACGAGCCGACGAGGTTGCCGATGAAGTTGATCTCGGTGGAGACCACATCGATGGTGGGAATATCGATGTTCTCGCCGTATCCGACGACGAAGTAGTTGCCGGCGCGGCGCAGCATCGCCACGCCCTCCTTGGTGGCGCCCCCTTCCCCGACGAAATCGACGACGGCTTCCGCGCCGTGGCCGCCGGTCAGGTCGAGCACCTGCTGCACATGGGTGCCGTCGGCGACGATCGCGTGGTCGGCGCCGATCTGCGCAGCCAGTTCGACCGCGGCCGGATTGCGATCGACGACGATCAACGATGCTCCGGAAATCGCCTTCAGAACCTGGATTCCGATGTGCCCGAGTCCGCCCGCGCCGATCATCACGCAGGTGTCCCCGGGACGAAGTACCTTGGCCGCCTTCGCCACCGCGTGATACGCGGTGAGGCCGGCATCGGCCAGCGCGGCGACGTCCGCCGGTTCGAGGGAGTCGTCGATGCGGACGACGCTGCGCGCGGTGGTGCGGAGGTATTCGGCGTAGCCGCCGTTGGTGTCGATGCCCGGAAACGCGCTGTTCTCGCAGTGCACGTCGTCACCGAACCGGCATGCGCGACACTGTCCGCAAGTGATCAGCGGATGCAGGATCACCTTGTCTCCCACGGCGACGTTGGTCACCGCATCCCCCACCGCGTGGACCCATCCGGCGTTCTCGTGCCCGATCGTGTACGGAAGTTCGACGCCGCTCTTCTCTTCCCACTGGCCTTCGAGGATGTGGATATCCGTGCGGCACACTCCGGCCCCGCCGATCCGTACGATCACGTCGAGCGAGCCGGTGATCTCGGGCTCCGGAATCTCGGTGAGTTGCAGCTTGGTGTGGTAACCAACCACCTGAACAGCCTTCATGAAACCCTCCTGACGAGTGCGGAAGTTGTTCGTGCGTCGATGATCCGGGGTGTCGCGACTTCGCCGCCGGTGCCCTCTGTGTCACTGTCACCGTATCTCGTGGCCAGCAATCCGCGGCAGAAATGGGAGTTGCCTTCCATCGAAATACGCACCGATTTGGCGAACCGAAGACGCATCGGAACCTGTTCGCGGGGAACGGGTTTACCGTCGTCGTCGACCAGAACCCGGCTGGCCGGGCAGATGCTCAATCCGTTGCCGATCCGCCGGCGCAGCAGTGCCGTCTTCTCCTTGCCGGCCGGCAGATCGCTGAGGGTCAGCGCGAAGATCCCGTCGACCTCGAGCGATGTTCGTTTCAGCAGCACCTCGACCGCCCGTTCCATCGCGGCGGCATGCGCCTTGCGGCGGAAGACGGCGCGGAGTTCGTCGAGGCTGTCCTGCGCCTCGACACCGAACGTGCCCCGGTAACCGGCATCCGCGGCCAACCCGGCATTGATCTTGTCGCTGTCGTGGTGATCGTCGAGAAGTATCCGCACGCAAGTGGATTCGGACACCAGGCGCAACGCATCCTGCGCGTCGGACGCCATGAGGTACGCGAAGTTCGGTGAACAGAACGCGGTCGGCAGACGCAGATGTACCGTCAGCCCCTCGTCGTCGAGGATCACCGACCGGACGAAGCCCAGGTCGGTGATCGGCTCGTCGAGTTCGGGGTCGACGACCGTTGCGAGGGCCGCCATGACCTCGTCCACGGAAACGTCGACCGCTGTCATGAGGACACTGCCTCCTTCGCTCCCGCAGCGACCTCGACTCCGCTCTGTCCCGCGGGTTCGTCGAGCCGCAGTTCCTNCGGAACGTCGATGTCGTACAGCGCCGCGGCATTGAGCCCGAGGATCTTCTTCTTCTGTTCGATGGTGATCGGCGCGTACTCGGTCATGTCCTCCGGGATCTGGAAGTCCACGAACTTCTCGATCAGCCACCGCGGTGTCCACAGGGCGTAGTCGCTCGAGAACAGGATCTTGTCCTCACCGATCCAGTAGAGCAGCTCACCCATGATCTGCGCGAAGTAGCGCGGACGCGTATGGATGAACGGAATCGCCACGGCGAGACCGCCGTACACGTTGGATTCCTGCGTGGCGATCCAGCAGAAGTCCTCCAGGCGCGGCAGGCCGACGTGTTCGACGACGAACTTGAGATCCGTGTAGTCGGTCGCGACCTTGTCGACGTCGGCCACGTCGAAGGCGTCACGATCCAGCGGGCGGATCGTGGGACCCTTGTGCACGTGAATGTTCTCGATGCCCAATTCGAGGCATTCCTCGAGGTAGCGCCGGGACCACTTGTCGTCGAGCTTGTAACCGCGTGAATCACCGAACCATTCGGCCGTGTACAACTTGACGCCCTTCAGGTTCATCCGCTCCGCGTCGCGTCGCAACTGCTCGAGGCCGGCCTCTTCGTGCCGCGGGTCGTACGCGTGGTTGTAGGTCAGCTTGTCGGGGTGCTGCTGCGCCAGCCCGAACGACTCCTCCGTGCGACCGAAACCGTCGTGGTAGAAGTCGCTCAGGAGCGTCGCCTGGAAGATGGCGTGGTCCACGTACCCGTCGACGAACAGGTCCTTCATGAACCGCTCGCTGCCGTAGTAGGTGTACAGGTCGTAGTCCCATACCTCGCTCTCGGGGCTCAGGTTCTTGTGGTAGTCGTAGAAACAGTCGATGAACTGCTTTCCGTGGATGTTCTTCTGGTTCGATTCGCGTGCGTCCCAGATGTGAACGTGTGAGTCGACGATGAAGAACTGCTGTCCGTCTTTTTGGTACATCTGTGCCTCGTTCGGTCGTCGGGAACTGCAGGAGGGGGTGCGCCGGGCTAGTGCGCGGTGAGATCGAAACCGATGTACTCCGCTGCGTCTTCGGGGCTGGCGAAGAGCATCGTCTTGTCGTCGAGGTGCACCATGCGGCCGTAGTGCGTGGAGCTGATCTCCTCGAACACCGATCCGTCGAACTCGGAACCGAGGGCGTCGGTGAGTTCGTCGTAGTCGAATTCGAGCAGGCGCACACCGTCGACGCGGATCATCGACGGATACTCCGTCAATTCCACGCCGTCCTTGGCGCCCATGACGTCTGCCACGACACGGCCGATCGGTGTGTTCATCAACGTGACGCCGCACTTGTTGGAGAACTCGGTCGCGGATCCGAAATTCATGCTCACTGGTCCAACTCCTTCGGTGAATCGAGCCCGATCTCCTCGAGCAGGGCACGGAACTTGTCCTCGGCAGCGTCGAGGCTCGACGCGAACGTGACGGCCTTGTCGGCCGGCTGCGACCAGATCGGCTGCAGGGCGCGGGCCGCGCCGAGGCACCGCGGCACCCAGGTCTCGAGCCACGTGGCGAACAGCGCCTTGTTGGTCTCGCCGTGCTCCTCGTCGCGTGTGAGCATCTGGAACAGATTGCGGGTGTAGGCGAGGTCGCGGTCGTAGTCGTGTTCGCCCGTGCCCACGATCGTCGGAGTGATGTAGTCACCGTTACGGGCCGAGATCTGCATGATCAGCTCGCTGCGGAACAGCGACCCGACGAGCTGCTCGAAGACGATGTTGGTGGCAAAGAGCAGTTCGCACCAGTCCGGAACCGCGGTCAGCCGCTCGACCACCTCGCGGGTGGGCTGCCACTCGGGTGCCGCCTGCCACACCTCCTTGTGCGCCGCACCGTCGAAGGCGGCGCCCGATTCGGCGAGATCGAGGTTGAACAGGGCAAGATCCTGCGCGAACCGCAACTTGTGCGCCGCGTTGACCGCGACCGCGGTGTTGATCATGTTTGTGGGTCCGGAACGCTGAATCGACGTGAACACGTGCAGCGCGAGTCCGTTCTCGGCGTGCATCCATGCGCCGAGGTTCCGTTCGATGAACTTC
This sequence comes from Rhodococcus chondri, assembly GCF_036327435.1. NCBI lineage: Bacteria > Bacillati > Actinomycetota > Actinomycetes > Mycobacteriales > Nocardiaceae > Rhodococcus > Rhodococcus chondri. The sequence goes on from NZ_JAUZMZ010000001.1 coordinate 45,244, forward strand.
AGCCACGGCGTATTCCACCCGTCGTAGGCCCGCGCGCGCTTCGCGTTCTTCAGGCACAGATCCACCTGACGCACGACCGCCGCGTTGTTGCGGTAGATCGTCTGGTCCCATTCCTCGTTGGGATCGCGGAAGATGTGCCAGTCGGACGATTTCGCGGTTGTCCACTCCTTCGGATATCCACCCGGTCCGTTGCCGAAGCCGTAGATCCAGCCCTGGGACAGATGCCGGTCGGGATCGGGCTGGACGTCGACCGTGACGTCCTCGTACGTCGTCGCCCGCAGTTTTGCCGGCTTGTAGTAGTTGTAGGTGCGGCTCTTCGAACTCGGGAACTCGAGGGCTCCTGCCTCCGCGTCGGTGAACTCGATCTTGGGGAAACTGCGACGCGCAGGCTCGGCGGTTGCGGTCATGTCTGGGTGCTCCTGTCGGTCGGGACGAATCACTCGAAGGTGGGGCTGGTGAACTTGTCGTAGAAGACCTGGTCTTTCGGGACGGCTCTGGTGTCGAGCAGCCCGAGTGCGGCATCGACCATCGGCGGTGGACCGCACAGGTACACCTCGCACCGGTGCAGGTCTGCCTCACGACGGTCCACGACGTCGGTGACCATGCCTTCCTCGACGTCGGACGACTCCGTCTGCGCCGGTCCCGCAGACTCGGACAGGCACGGCACGAATACGAAGTCCCGCAGGTTCTTTCCCAGTTCGGCGATCTCGTCGAGGTAGAAGAGGTCTGCCGGTGTGCGGGCGCCGTAGTAGAACCGCACGGGGCGGGTGCTGCCTGTCTCGTTCATGTGCCGGAGCAGGGACAGGATGGGGGCCATGCCGGCGCCACCCCCGATGCAGACGACGGGAAGAACGTGACCCTCCTTGAGGGTGAACGATCCGTACGGGCCGGTGAGCGCGATGTCGTCGCCTACTGCGATTCCGCTGTCGAGCAGGCCTGAGAACTCGCCGCCCGGATATTTCTTGATGAGAAACTCCACCCCGTCCGGTGTCGACGGTGTCGTGGCCATCGAGAACGACCGGTGCTCATCGGTCCCCGGGATCGTGAGATCGGCGTACTGGCCGGGCTTGAACTCGAACGTGCCGGGTTCGCCGGCCTGCAGTCGCAGCGACACGATGTCGTGGGTGACAGGCTCGATCGCTGTCACCGTCGTCCGTACATTCTGAATCGGCACGCCGCCGAGCAGCTCGCCCTCGTCGAAGTTGAGCAGCTCGATCGTGCAGTCGCTGAAGGCGTGTGCCCGGCACAGCAGCACGTAGCCTTCGTCGACTTCGGAGTCGTTGCAGGCGAATGTCGAATAGCGCTCCATCTGGATGTCGCCGTCGAGGATGTACGACTTGCAGGCCGAGCACTGACCTTCGCGGCAACCGTGCATCAGGTGGATGCCCTGACGGAAGGCGGCGTCGAGGATCTTCTCGTCCTCGCCGACGTCCATCTCGATGTCGACCGGTTCGAAGTGGATACGGTGGATGTCGGCCACGAGTCCTCCTGAGCTCGAGAAAGTCAATGTGCTGAAGCGGTGGGCGGCGCCGCTTTTCGTCGGCGCCGCCCACCGAGCCGGGATCAGAGCGGCGTCGCGCCGGCGCGGTACTCCGCGATGTGCGCGGCACGCTCTTCGTCGGACATCTGGTTCAGCAGCACGTTCGGACTCCGGAAGGTGTTGCCCCGCACGTCGTCGAGGGTCCACATCTTCTTCGGGTCCAGGTCGAGATGCGGCTGGCCGATGAGGGTCTTGCCGTCGTCGCGCACATACCCGAGGTCCTGCACGATGTCGGCGAGGTCCTTGTCGTGGTGCAGTGTCTCCCACTCGCGGAACCCGGTGAGCCGACCCATGTTCGGAGTCTCCCGGCCCTCGTACTCGCCGCGGAAGGCGACCGCGTCGGTCCAGTAGCAGGGCTCCGAGCAGTAGGTGCGCCACTGACCGTCGACCTTTTCGACCACCATGTCCTCCCGGATCAGGGCGGGCACCATGCACGTCCAGCAGCGGTGCGGATACTGGTATCCGACTTCCTCGAACGCGATGGGCTTGTTCCGGCCCGGGTAGGCGAGACGGTTGTAGTTCTCCCACCACTTGCCGAACTTCGAATACCAGCCCGGGTACTTCTCCTCGAACCATTCGAAGTCCGCGTCGGTCATCGCATCGATCCGCCAGTAGTTCACAGGCCAGCCGGTTGCGAAGAACCGCGCGACCTCGTGCACGTAGCCCTTCTCGGTGATGCGCTTCCATGCCTCCTCGACGAGGTCGTGGGGAATGGTCAGGCCGTACTTCTCGAGGGGAAGCAGGTAGCTGCGGTAGTAATCGTCGTAGATCCACCGCCGCCACATCTCGGCGTAGCTCTCGCGGTCCTTACGACGGTCCTTCGTGCCGTACTCGATGAACGTGCCGATCGCGGCGTCCACGACGCAGTGGTTGTTCCACCATGCGTACCGCAGGTCCCGTTCGAGCAGCGGGCGGTTCCGTTCGTCCGCGAGGGCCATGAGCAGGATCGAATAGCCGTTGGAGATGTGCCGGGACTCGTCGGACTGCACCGAGTGGAACACCGTCGGCAGCAGATAGTCGCCGTTCGCGGCGGCTTCGTCCGGCATCGCGACGAACAGCGTGTTCGTGAAGGCCGTCTCCGCGACAACCGTCAGATAGATGTTCGCGGCGGTGATCGCGTCACCGGTGATGAACCCTTCACCGAACTGCCGGCCGATCGTGCCCGCGTAGTTGTTCGAGAACGCCTTCTCGGTGATGTCGAACCCGGCCGGGTCGATGTAGTTGTTCATGTACAGCTTCTTGAGGTTCATCTGGATCGTGGAGTGACGAACCTCGTCGATCATCTGCACCGCGAGTCCGTTGTGGATCTCGGGGTTGGGTACGGCGTCGATCGCCATCGGCATCGCGCGTGCCGCCGAGATCTCGGGAAACGGGATGATCGACAGGAAGAGCTTCTGCCATTCCAGCCAGCGCTGCTGGACCTGGCGAAACATGTTGCCGCGGATGGCGCCGTCCATCGCGCCGAACACGCGGTTGTCCTTCTCCTCCTCCATGGGGAAATACGACCGCATGATCTGCTTGAGAGGATCCTTCTTCGGGGCCTTCTCGAACGTGTAGTCGGTGCCGAATCGGGTGGCCGGGGTCGCGAACGTCGGTTCCCACGACAACTCGGTGATCTTCGCGTGTGCCTTGGTCAGACTCTGCCTACTCAATGTGACGCCTCCTGGATCGGGAGCCGGCGGGTGTACCGGCCGTCGAAGATCGGGTGTGGATCCAGATACAACCCCGCGACGTACACACAATCTGTCTCAATGTGAGACGTGAGTCACACGCAGAATGGTTAGATTTGCAGTCGTAAGATCCCGCAGAGCGACAACTCGACAAACGGAGATCCTTGGTGAGTGCACACAACCGGAGCACTTCCCCGGACCACACGTCCACCGGCAGCGCCCGTGGGTCCTTGCCCGCGCCCGGGTCCCTGTCCTTGCCCGGCTCGACCTCGCGGATTCTGGACGGTCGCCGTGTCCGCAACTGGCTGCGCGTGTCGTGGCTGCGGTCGAGAGAAGCCAACGTCGACATCGACCGGCCCAGCGCCGACTTCGTCGACCAGGTCCCCGCGGACACTGTGCTCACTCGCGCGGCCCGGCACGTCCTGGACGAGATGGCGGCCGAGATCGAGAACGAACCGGTGGCGCTGATCCTCACCGACGCCAACGGCACCGTGCTCCACCGCTACGCCGGCGACCGCAGCCTGGTCTCGGCGCTCGACCGCGTGGACCTCGCGCCCGGCTTCCGCTACGCGGAGTCGCAAGTGGGCACCAACGGTATCGGGACCGCACTCGAAGTGGGTGCGCCCCTGTTGATCCGCGGCGAGGAGCACTACAACGGACCGCTGAAGAAATTCTCCTGCGCAGGGGCTCTGGTGACACATCCCGTCACGGGGGCGGTTCTGGGTGTCGTCGATCTGACCACCCTGGCAGACAACACCAACGCGCTCCTGCTCTCGTTCGCCAAGCTCGCCGCCACGCGTATCAGAGAGCGCATCCTCGACGAAACCAACGAATTGGATCGAGCTCTCCTGCACGATTACCACATTGCGTGCAGGCATTCGGGTCGGCCGGTCATCGCCATCGGCGACGAGGTCCTGATGATGAATACCTCTACCCAGCAGAAATTCGACTCACGCGACCAGGCCGCCATCATCGACCGCACCCGCGACGCTCGCGGGCGTACCGAAGCGTTCACGACGCTCGCCGACCTGCCGAGCGGAATCACCGCTCGGCTCTCGTACCAGCCGATCTTTGTCGCCGACACCCTTGCCGGTGGGATCGTGCGCATCAAGGAACAGGTCGAGCGGGCCCGGGCCCTCGGCCGTGACCGGCTGCCCGCGCTGCAGTCCGTCGCCGGCTCGAGCGCACAGTGGAAGCACACGGTGCGCAGCATCGTCGATGTCTGCACTCGACGCGAATGGCTTGTGCTCGACGGTGAACCCGGCGTCGGCAAGACGACATTGCTCCGCGCGGCCCACGTCTCGGTGCGCGGCGGCCACGACGTGAGCGTGCTCGATGCGGCGGTGCTCACCGGAACCGAGCTGCTCGACCAGGTTTCGAACACCCTCGACGCCGGATCCGATCTGGTGGTGCTTCACGCACACGTGTTGAGCGACGGCGACCTCACCGTACTGAGCGAACTGCTGCATACCGTTCGTCTCGATTCGCCGTCGGACGAGCCATGGGTTGCGTTGACGACGCACGTGTCGCAGGGAGTTCCGGACACCCACCCGCTGCTGCGGTTGTTCCCGAAGACGATCAGCGTGCCACCGCTCCGGCACCACCTCGAGGACATCCCCGAACTGGTGCGGCATCTGCTCGACAGAGCCGGCGCCGCCGACCTCACGATGTCGACAGCCGCGTGCAATCAGCTGATGCGGTTGTCGTGGCGCGGAAACGTCGCACACCTGCGCAGCGTCCTCGACGAGGTCGGCCGTCACCGACGGTCCGGGGTGATCGAACCCCAGGACCTGCCGGCCGAGTGCCGCGCGACGACCCGCCGCACCCTCACCCAGCTCGAAGCGCTCGAGCGCGACGCCGTCGTCGACGCGCTTGCGCTGCACGACGGGGACAAGGCTGCAGCGGCGAAGGCGTTGGGGATGTCCCGGGCGACGATCTACCGCAAGATCCGCGAGTTCGGCATCGTGTTCTGAGTCCGGCCGCGCGATCAGCGCGCAACGAGCCCCGCGACGACCCGCTGGAGCATTCCGATATCGACGGGTGCGGTGTCGGCGACGAAAAGCCAGTCGGTCTTCGTCCAGGGATCGGCCAGATGACCGTCTCCGGTGGCCGGAAGGTGCTGTGCCGCATCGTGGAGTAGCCGGTAGGCGGGGTTGTCCACTACGGTGTCGGAGGTCCCGGTGATCACGATCGAAACATGCCGGGCCGCAGCGAATCGGGCGAGCTGCACCACGTGCAGCAGATCTTCACCGCTGTAGCCGTGCGGTACCCCGGCAAGTACGAGCACGCGCGGCTCGGGCGCACCGGTGTCCGTACCGGCGGACACGGCCAGATCAGTGAGGTCGGCGGCTTCGGCCAAACCCTTCAGCTTCGGCGCGACACCGGCGATCGCGTGTATCGGCGGCCCGGCCAGCATGGGCTTCGCGAGCGTGCTCAGTTCGACCAGTGCACCGGCCGGGTCGACGAGGTCGAGTCGGGTGCCGGGGCGCGCGCACAGCAGTCGCAGCACCAGGGCAGTGACGATTGCCGTCGCGGCGGTGTCTTCATCTTCGATCCACAGTGGCTGCTCCAGCGGCAGCGGTACGCACAGCGGTACCCGCAGCGGTCCGCGATCGGGGGCCCACAGCTCGCCGACGCGCACGCCGTCCGCCGGATTCGCCGCACGCTGCCACGCGACCGACTCCCACGACGCCATGGAGGCCGGGAGTACCGCATCGACCGCGTGTAGTTCCCCGGTCAGCGCGGCGCTGTCGCTGAGATGCCGGGCTTCGGCGGCCTCGACGAGATCATTGCAGCGTCGATGTGCTTGTGCACGAGCAGATTCCGCGCCGGGACCGATGCGGGACGCAGGGTCGGCGACGGCGGCGGACAACTCCTCGTCGAGTCGATGCTGCGCGTACTCGTGGGCAGCAACGTACGCCGCGGCCGACCGGGAGGCGTCTTCGAAGATCCGCCACATCAGTTCGCACGACGGCGCGAGCTCCGTTCCGGTCAGTGCGGGGGCGGCCGGTGTGGGTGCGGGCTCGTCGTCGAGGTCGACGCCGTGCGCGGTGAACAGCTCGGCCAGGCCACCCGCGTAGCCTTGCCCGAGCGCCCGGATCTTCCATATGTTGTTGTGGCGGTACAGTTCCCAGCACAGCAACGCGGTTTCTGCATGCCGGGGTGTCACGACGAACGTCGCAAGGACCGACCCGTCGGCGTCGGTGAGCGTGGTCGAGATCGGCACCGCTCGATCCGAACCGGCCCCGCACACCACCGTCGCGCCCGGCCGGACGGTGTCCAGCTCGACGACGACACAGTCACCGTCGAGCCGGACACCCTGCGTCCGAGTCTGATTGAAGAACACCACGTCGTCGGACGATCCGATCCGCCACCGTTTGTCCACGACCAGCGCACAGACATCCAACGGTGCCGAGGCGGTCGCGGTGAAACGGACCGTGTTCGTTGTCAGCGGAGCATTCTGCCCCGCCGAAAATTCTTTTGTCACAGGTTGTTACCCGAGGAACCGGCCCAGCTGCGGTGCCGCCTCACCCGGGTGCTTGGCCTGGATGCCCTCGCCGACCGCCTGCAGCTTCCATTCGCCACCCGCGCGGTAGACCTTCGCCATGACCATGCCGGTGAACGGCATGCCGCCCTGCAGGGTGTACCGGGCGAGCTCGCCGTCGGTGGTGCCGTCGACGAGCCGGCAGAAGGCGTTCTTCACCTGCTCGAACGTGTGGCCCTTGTACGAAGTGACGATGAACATCACCGTGTTCACGTGCGGAGGAATGCGCGTGAGGTCGACGAGCACGACCTCGTCGTCGCCCGCGCCCTCACCGGTGAGGTTGTCGCCCTGGTGCCGAACCGATCCGTCCTTCGACGTCAGCTGGCCGTAGTAGGCCACGTCGATGATGTTCTGATCGGCGAACAGCACTGCCGACGCGTCGAGGTCGATGTCGGCGGACCGGTTGCCGAACAGGCCTCGCTTCTCGATCGGATCCCAGCCGAGACCCATTCGCAGGAAGGTCAGTGCGACGCCGCCGTCCTTGCGCAGCGTCACCTTCTGTCCCTTGACGAGGCTGACGGGCCGATTCTTGGTGAGACTGACCTCGGGGGGTCCGGCGGGAGCGGCCGGCGGCGTTGCGACCGGTTGTGCGGGCGGAGTCGCGGGCCGGGGCGGCACAGGCTGCGCAATAGGGTTCGGTGGCACGGGCGGCTCGGCAGCCGGGACGGCGGCCGCGGCCGGCGCATCGTCCACCGACACACCGTGATCGGTCACGAGCGCGGCGAAACCGCCCGCGTATCCCTGCCCCACGGCACGCACCTTCCACGCGCCCTGTCGCCGGTACAGCTCGAGCGCGATCACGATGGATTCGCTGCTCAGTCCCTCGACCCGGTACTCGTAGAGCACATTGCCGCTCGTATCCGACACCCGAGCCGTGGGCGGTGCGAAGCGACCGAAGTTGCTCGACGCGTCGTCGAGAGTGATCACCGCGCGCACCTGCTCGATGTCCGCCGGCACTTCGTTCAGCGACACGGCCAGCGCGGCGGCCTGCCCCTGCGTGCCGGGCACGAGACGCACACCCGGGCCGGTGGGCTGGTTGAAGAACACGAAGTCGGCATCGGACCGTACTTTGCCGTCGGCCGTGACCAGCAGGGCCGACAGATCGGCGGGCGTGGTCAGTTCGAGCGAGACGACGACATCGGTGACGGTGACGGGGCCGTTCTGGCCCTTGGCGAGCGGAGTGGACAACGGAGAGTCCTCACTGTGTCGAGACCGGGTCGGTCGGGTACTGGCCTCTACTCTACGAACCTGCCGCTACGAGCCCACCGGGAGCCGCGCGGAGTCGGCGAACCACGCGAGGATCTCCTCGCCGGCGGCCACTCCCGCTTCCGCGGTCACGGTGACCGTCGGGTGCTGCCAGTCCAGCAGTTCCAGTTCGCCGTGGCGTGGGCGGATCGCGGCGTCGGCCGCCTTGAGCATCTCGGCGTCGAGCGCCCCGTCGCCTGCCGCGAACACCGGCGCATCCGGTGCGAGGAGACCCTCGTCGGACAGCCGGCGGTGCACCTCCGCGACCGCGCGGCTCTTGCACACGCAATCGGGCATCGTGTAGATCTTGCGGCCCTGCTGCGACGCGCCCCATCCGCGTTCGCGGCACCATGCGTGCCATTCGTCGAGGAAGCCGGCCGGTTGCGCGGCGACGTCGACGACGAGGTAGCAGAACAGGTCGTCGGCGATGCGGAACTTGTGGACCCAGTCTTCGGAAACTCGTCGGTGCAGTTCTGCTGTGATGTCGTCGAGGCTCGCTCCGCCGGCCCGCACCGCGGCATCGACGGCGCTGCGCCACCGCGTGTCGGGCTCTCCGTCGACGAGGATCGCGCCACCGTTGCTGGCGATCGCGTAGGGCCACGGGCCGCCCGGCAGGTCGATCCGGCGGAACTGGTCCGGCGTGCGGGTGGTGGTCGGCACGATCGTCAGGTCGGCGGCGAGCTCGCGCAACCGTCCCGCGGCAGCGTCGGTGACGTACGACAGCGGCGCGCCCTCGTAGTATTCGACGCACACGAGAGTGCTTGTGTCGAATTGATTTCCGACCATGGAGCCCCGGGAGTAGATCAGGGTGCGGTCGAGGTCGGTGGCGATCAGTGCGGTGCTCACGGTAGATCCTTGATCAGGCCCATGCAGGAATAGGCGAGGTCGGGAACTTCCTCGACGGGCACGTTCCGCGCCGCGGCCAGCATCCGGATGTGGGCGTGTTCGTCGGCGTGGACGTCGCGCACGAGTACCTTCCACGGCACGCGGCGCAGCAACACGCGCGTGGTTTCCCCGACGCCCGGCTTGACGAAGTTGACACTGGAAATGCCGTAGCGGAGGCGGATCTTCTCGACCGATTCCCACCCCGCCCACGTGGGGGTGCGGTCGGAGTCGCGGATGGCGTGGGCGCGTGCGGACGCCAGGTCCCGGCCGTCGAACTCGGCGGTCACGGTATCGAGGAGCGTGCCCGAGACGTCGTCGTCTGCCAGTTCGCCGTAGAACTTGGCGCCGTGGAACTCGCCGGGCGCGATGAGTTCGTCGTTGAGCACCGTGCGCGACACCAGGCCCGAGACGGTGGAGTTCAGGCACGCGGAGGCGATGAGGAAGTCGTCGCGTGTGCCGAAGGTGCGCACGCAGTGCCCCGGGTCGGCGAGCACCGCGAGGTCGTCGGAGAGCACCGGGCCTCCGGCGGCGGTGTACTCGGCGAGCGCCGCCGACAGTTCACGCGCGATGGCACCCTTTCCGGTCCACCCGTCGACGAACACGACCGTCCTCGGGTCGTGGTGGGTGGTGATGTAGTCGAGCGCGGCACTGTCGATTCCGCGTCCCCGGACGATCGAGACCGCGTAGTGCGGCAGGTCCAGGCCGTGATGGTGCTGCGCCCAGCGTCGGATGAGAATGCCGATCGGGGTACCGGCCCGCGCCAGCGACACGAGCGTGAGGTCGGTGCCGCGTTCGGCGAGCAGCAGCTCGGTGACGGTGCCGACGGCCTGCGCGAGCCGGGTCGAGGTGGAGGCGAGCGCCTTGTCGAACAGTTCCCGGTATGCGGCGTCGGGCTGATATTCGACCGGAAGGGATTCGGCGTAGTGCGCCAGACCCGATTGGATTCTGGCCTCGCGTGCGGCGATGTCGCCCTCGAGGTCGACATGGGAGAGGTCCTTGAGGAGCCAGGTCACCTCGTCGGGGGCGTACGACCCGAAGGTGGGTCCGGTCAGCGGCGTGGTCATGCTCGATCCTCTCTGGACTTGCGCAGTACAACCGGATCCGTGGAGGGCACGACCGCGACGAGGACGTCCTCGCCCGCGGCGGTGAGGACGTCGAGCACACCGCCTGGGGCACGCAACCGGTCGGTGTCGGCCGGACTGTCGATCACCAGGATCAGCTCGGGACGCACTGTGTTTTCCTCCGGCCACCGCGCGTTGTACAGGAAGCGGGGTGCCTCGTCTTCGAGGTCGGGAGCGACCTGTTCCGGTGCCGGGAAGGTGAATCCGCGCCGGAGGGGGTAGCCGGGAACATCGTGTACGTACGCCGGTGATCGGGTCGTGGTCTGGAACCGCGTCGGTGTTCCGCGGGAGGTGAGCGCGTTCGCGAGTCGCAACGGCAGATACATCAGCTCTTCGTGGCCGATCACGATCGCCGGCCGGGCGTGCTCGCGCGCGGCGGCTAGCACATCGGCAGCCGCCTCGATCGCGGTATCGAAGTCCGCGACATCGGTGCGCAGCACGCCGTGCCGGCCACCGTCCGGAACGTCCCCGGGCCAGGGCAGCGCCACAAAGCGTGACGTTCCACGCTGCACCGCAACGGGATTGAGGTTCGGTGCGGGGAGCGCGGTGACACGTGCGGTCAGGTCCGCGGGCGCGTCGGTCCGCCCGCTCGCCAGACTCACGTGGTCGATCCGGACCCCGAGTTCGGCGGCTGCGGCGTCGGTGAGCCGCCGGTGCTCGTCCGAGCGCATGTCCACGAGCGACGCGACGACGTAGTGCGCGCGGGGCTGTTGCCGATGCAGTGCCCGGATCGCGTCGATCGCGGTGGCGCCCGTGGAGATCTCGTCGTCCACGAGCACCAGCGGGGCGGTATTCGCGAACAGGGCGGGCGATGTCGGCTGCAGCAGGTGCGAGGTGGCGTGGGAGTGACCCTCTTCGAACCCGGCGAAGACGTCGGCGCCGGGTACGTGCCGCCGTGTGGAGTGCAGGTAACACGCGGCGGCGATGCTGTCGGCCACGCAGTGCCCGAGTCCTGTTGCGGTCTCCGCGAAGCCGAGCACCACGGCGCGGGTTGCGGCTGCGCCGAGAGAATCGGTGACGAGACCGCCGAGCCGAGTGCCCGCGGCCAGCACGACAGACGGGTCGGTGGGCAGGTGCTTGCCGAGCACCGTCGAGACCAGCAGGTGCGCGCGCCGCGGGTTGCGGCGCAGACCGGGCTCGATCAGCTCGGGTACCGCGTACCCCGTCGACGAGCTGTCGTGGTGCAGAGCCAGACCGAATTCCTGTGTGGCCCAGAAGGGCTGCAGAGCATTGGTCACCGGTCCACCAGTGCTGTCAGCAGGTCCACGAATGTGACTCCCTTGTTGGTGACGCCGAACACGGACGCGCGCAGCAGGGTTTGCTGCGCCCAGGTACGGTGCGGCCGGCGTTCGTTCATCTTGTTGCCGTAGCCGGAGGCCTGCACCCCGCCGGTGTCGGTATCGAGAATGTCGACGGCGTCGTGGAATTCCTCGTGCGTGACCGCGGACAGGGCATGTACGGCGGCGACGTGCGACGGATGAATGACGGTCTTGCCCTGGATGCCGTTGGCGCGGTCCAGCGCGATCTCGCGCAGCAGTCCGTCGAGGTCGCGGCTGACGAGCTGCTGCCGGAACAGCACCGCGTCGTGCTCGGCGAAGGGGGTGGCGCGCAGCATCGGCCGGAACATCCGTTCGTGGTCGGCGAAGTACTCCCACACCGGACCGGTGATGACGAACCCGGTGCCGTCCGTGCGGCCGAGATAGTTGACGATGTCGGCGATCACGTCGACGATCACCCGCACGTCGTAGATGGTCAGGTCGCGGTCGCGGCGGATACCGAACGCCCCGCACATGTCGGTGGCGCCGATCCGCACCGCCAGCACACGAGGCCGGTGCTCGGCGAGCAACTGCGAGATGGCCCGCAGTTCGTCGTCGCGGGTTTCCCGGTGCACCACCGAGGTGGATTCGATGACCGGCATCGCATACAGGGTCTTGCCGAGTCGCTCGGAGGCTCCGGAGACCGCGTCGAGGAATCCGCGACCGGAGTCGGCGGTGAACTTGGGCAGCACGAACCCGGTGAGCACCTGCACTCCGGCACCGAGCACGGACGCGATGCGGTCGATGCCGTCGGCCGTGCGGACGCGGATGAACAGCAACATGGGAGCGGCGCCACGGGCGGCGAGTTCGTCGAGGGTGGCGACCGCGTTGCGCAGGCCCTTCTCGACCTCGTCGTCGGCGACGGCGTCCTCGAGGTCGAGGACCATCGACATCACTCCTTCGCCGGCGCGGCGCATGATCGTCGCGGTCAGGTCGGAACGTGTCGCCGGTACGTACAGCGTGGCGCCCAGCGCGACGGCGAGCCGGTCGCGGTGGTCGGCGTCACCGAACGGTTGCGGAACGCGCAGGAACAGTCTGTTCAGCACGGACTGCTCCAGCTGGCAGAAGTGGCGCATCGTGCGCGCGTCGGTGAAGGTCGCCCCTGTCATCCGTCGTTTGACCGTCCTCTCATTCGTTGCACCACTCCGGCGATAAAACTCGATACTGCGTCCAGGTCCCGGACGTAGGCCCAATAGTCCGGGTGAACCCCGGTGAGCGCCTCGACGGCCCGCTCGATCCGCTCCAGCTGCGCGTCGAGGACCGAACCCCATTCTGCGGTCAGGCCACGCTGCACCGCGAGCTGCTGTGCATCACGCAAGCGGAACCGGACCTCGTCGACCTTGGCCCCAGGATTCTCTCGGACGGCGCGCAAAGTCGCTAGTCGATCAGTGACCGCATCGACCAGTTCTTCGGCCGCGGCGAGCTCTGCGCGTATCTCGGTGGCGAGCTCGAGCGCCGGCTCGGGCCGTGCATCGGCTACCGCCTGCCGTGCGTCGTCGAGCCGCTTCTCCGCGCGTTCGAGCAGGGCTGTGGCCTGCTGTTCGTTGCCCGACAGGTCCGCGGAGCTGGCGGCGTTGAACTCGCGCAGCAACGACGAGAACGCCGGCCGGAGACCCGCGGCGCGAGTGCGGACCGCATTCAGCCGGGTAGTGACCGAAGCCACGGTGTTGCGCGCTTCGGTCTGCCGTCCGGGCGCCCCGGCAAGCGCCGTGCGCAGGGCCTTCGTTGCGTCCTCCAGTCGGTGGGCTCCCGCGCGGACGGCGCCGGTGCCGTGCGCGGCGTCGAGCGCGCGCAGCGCGGCGTCGACCTCGTCGACGGCCGAGCGCACCGACGGGTACTGCGCGAACCCCGCGTGGTCGGGAGCCTGCAGGGCTTCGAGAGCGACCTGCGCGTCGGCCCGAACACGGTGTGCGAGCTGCGGTGCGGTCCGGGCGAGCGCGGTCGCGTGCTCGAGATACGCACGATTGTTCTCGTAGAATTCGTCGAGTGTTCTTGTCGCATCGGCGATCTGAAGAATAGCTTGCTCGTACGCCGCTGCCGGGGCGAGTTCCTGCTCGGGCTCGGTGTGCGCGAGCAGCAGGTAACCCTCGGCCGCGCGGTAGCACGTCTGCCGAATCGGTTCCCACTGTCGGAGCAGGTTTCGTTAGGGCATCAGCTCGTGCGATTCGGCGACACCCGCCTCGGCAACCGACTGGCGTCGATCCATGTCGAGGAACGCAGCCACCATCGAATCGTGCGCACGACGGGCCGCGGGATCTTCGGTGCGCTCGCCGCCGAAGAGGCGGCGCGTCCATCGGCTCGCCACAAGACCGAATGGTACTGGTCGCGGCGGCACCGTCGCCGGGGCGAGACCGGGCACAGTGGATGGGGGCGCAGTGCACGCTCACCTATTACTGTGGGGTGACACGCGCAAAACCGGGCGTACCCCTCGGTACGCCGACCGAACGACGATCGAAAGGACCCCGCATGGGCGTCAGCTTGACCAAGGGCGGAAACGTTTCCCTCACGAAGGAAGCGCCGAACCTGACCGCCGTCGCCGTCGGCCTCGGCTGGGACGTGCGCACCACCACCGGCACCGACTTCGACCTCGACGCCAGCGCGATCGCGACCGGCGCCGACAAGAAGGTCGTTTCCGACCAGCATTTCGTCTTCTTCAACAATACGAAGTCGCCCGACGGCTCCATCGAGCACGCCGGCGACAACCGCACCGGTGAGGGCGAAGGCGACGACGAGGTCATCAACGTCGACCTGGCCGCCGTCCCGGCCAACATCGATTCCATCTTCTTCCCCGTGTCGATCTACGAGGGCGAGACCCGCAGCCAGTCGTTCGGCCAGGTCCGCAACGCATACATCCGCGTCGTCGACCGCGCCAACGGCACCGAGCTGGCCCGCTACGACCTGAGCGAGGATGCCTCGACCGAGACCGCCATGGTCTTCGGCGAGCTCTACCGCAACGGCGCGGAGTGGAAGTTCCGTGCGATCGGTCAGGGCTACGCGTCCGGTCTGGCGGGCATCGCCCGCGACTACGGCGTCAACGTCTAGCACCGCCGAGATCCGGTCCCGGCCCTCGCGCCGGGACCGGATCCTCAGCATTTTCGAATTGCAGTAACCACCCTGCATCGCCCTGACTCCGAGAAGAAAGGCCACGCTTCGTGGTTCTGCGAATATTCGGTGCGTCCTTCGCCGTCACCGTCGTTTCTCTGGTGGTCGCCTTCCTGTATGGCGGCCCGGAGGCCCTGCTCCTGTGCGTAATCCTCGGCATCCTCGAGGTGTCGCTCTCGTTCGACAACGCGGTCATCAACGCGACCGTGCTGCAGCGGATGAGCGACTTCTGGCAGAAGATCTTCCTCACCGTCGGCATCCTCATCGCCGTCTTCGGCATGCGCCTCGTGTTCCCGCTCGCCATCGTGTGGATCGCGTCGGGTCTCGGCCCGATTGCCGCGCTCGACCTGGCGCTCAACCCGCCGCCGGACGGCGCGGCGTACTTCCCCAACGGCGATCCGAGCTACGAAACGCTGATCACCGACGCTCACCCGCAGATCGCCGGGTTCGGCGGTATGTTCCTGCTGATGCTGTTCCTGCACTTCATCCTGGAAGAGCGCGAGATCAAGTGGCTGCAGTGGCTCGAACGTCCGCTGGCGAAGGCCGGGAAGCTCGACCAGCTCGAGGTCGTCATTGCGAT
The DNA here is from genome assembly GCF_036327435.1 of Rhodococcus chondri. Classification (NCBI taxonomy): domain Bacteria; kingdom Bacillati; phylum Actinomycetota; class Actinomycetes; order Mycobacteriales; family Nocardiaceae; genus Rhodococcus; species Rhodococcus chondri. The sequence continues at coordinate 60,247 of NZ_JAUZMZ010000001.1, forward strand.
CGCTCTGCTCCTCATCACGGCCACGGTCATCGCACCCGACGACGAGGTGTCGACCGTGATGATCGCCGGTGCCCTCGGCATGATCACCTACATCGCCGTCAACGGTCTCGGCGAGATGTTCCACATCCCCGAGGAGGGCGAGGAGCCCAGCGGTGGGCCTTCGGGTCTCGCCAAGGCCACGGGTAAGGCCGGCTTCTTCCTGTTCCTCTACCTCGAAGTGCTCGACGCATCGTTCTCGTTCGACGGTGTCATCGGCGCGTTCGCGATCACGTCCGATCCGATCATCATCGCCTTGGGCCTCGGCTTCATCGGCGCCATGTTCGTCCGTTCGCTGACCATTTTCCTGGTCCGGAAGGGCACGCTCAACGAGTACGTCTATCTCGAGCACGGCGCGCACTGGGCAATCGGAGCGCTCGCGCTGATCCTGCTGTACTCGATCGGCACACACGTTCCCGAGCTCATCACCGGCCTGGTCGGCATCGTCCTGATCGGTGCGGCGTTCGCCTCGAGCGTCTACCGCAACCGCAAGCAAAGCGCGGCGGAAGTGTCCGTCTGACAGACGGGAATCGATGGGAGCCTTCGACCTGTATCGGGCCGGCGGCTCCCATCGTCGTATCCGCCCGTCGTTCCTACCGAAAGGACCACCATGGCCATCGATTACAACAAGAAGCCCGAGCAGAATTCGGGCGGCGTCAACCTGAGCAAGATCAGCCTCACCAAGGAATCACCCAGCGTCAGTCTCAGCAAGGGCGGCTCCGGTCAGGGCGTCACCCGCGTCAACCTCAACTGGTCGCGCGGACAGCAGAAGAAGGGTTTCCTCGCCAAGCTCGCGGGTGCGGCCGGGGGCGTCGACCTCGACCTGGGGTGCCTGTTCGAACTCGCCGACGGCTCGAAGGGCGTCATCCAGGCGCTCGGTAACAGCTTCGGAGCCCTGAACACACCGCCGTACATCCACCTCGACGGTGACGATCGCACCGGCTCCGCCCAGGGCGGCGAGAACATGCACATCAACCTCGAGCGCCCCGAGTTGATCAAGCGGGTCCTGATCTTCGCGATGATCTACGAGGGTGCCGCGAACTGGGCCGAGGTCGACGGCGTCGTCACCCTCACCCCGCCGTCGGGACCGCAGATCGAGGTGCGGCTCGACTCGCCCAACAGCGGCGCACGCATCTGCGCCATCGCGATGCTGAAGAACACCGGGCAGGGCATCACCGTCGAGCGTCTCGTCGAATACATCAACGGCAGCCAGTCCGATCTCGACAAGGCCTACGGATGGGGCATGCAGTGGCAGGCCGGACGCAAGTAGAACGGCCGTAGTCAGACGGTTCCCTCCCGGAGGAGCGCCTCGGCATCCGCGAACGCGCGAGCACGCCGGACCACGGTCGGTGGACCGGGCGGGTTGCCGTCCCACACGTGATAGAGCGTGCTCAGGCTGAGCACGATCCGCTCGGGGGCATGCCAGTCCCGGAACCGTACGAACTCGGCGCTGCGCACGAGCGCGCGCGCAGCGTCGAGGGGCCGGGTTCCCCGCGCATGATGGGGTCGGGCCGCGGCGTCGAGCCACATCCAGTAGTCGCGCACCTCTCGGATTTCGGCCGACCCGCACATCGGACCGTGCCCGGGCACGTACACGTCGGCGTCGAGGGCGAGGAGCCGATCGAGTGCGTCCGTCCAGTTCTCGAGCGGACCGTGCCACAGGACCGGTGTCGACCCGACGAACAGCAGATCGCCCGAGAACACGACACCGGCGTCGGGCACATGGACGATCACGTCGCCGGCCGTGTGCGCCGGACCGAGTCGTTCCAGATCGACCGGGCGGCCGCCGACGACGAGCCGTTCGGTGGTGTCGAAGGTGTGGTCGGGCATCCGCGGCAGGCGACGCGGGAACCGTGCATCGCCCGGGATCCGGGCCATGTAGGCGCCGGTTCTGCCGATCGGACCGGGAACCCGGCCCAGCAGTTGACCCGCGGTGGCGAGCACCGTCAGGGCCGCAGGTGGCAGATCTTCGCGCATACCCTGGCGCGCGGCAGCGCTCGTGGTGATGCGCGCGGTCGCCGGAAGCGTGTCGTTGCCCCACCAGTGATCGCCGTCGGAATGCGTGTTGACCGCCTCGGTGATCGGCGCCCGGGACACCAGAGGTTGCTGAACCTGCGCGACGCGTCGCGCCCAGGCGACGTCCCACATCGTGTCCACGACGAGCGACGCGGAACCCGGTGCGACGACGAGCCCGGTGTTGGCTTCGCGCCATCCACCGCGGGGGCGCAGAAAAGCCCAGACGTCGTCCCCGATGCGGGTCAGGCCCTGAGCCGGTGTCTGTGCCATGTCGTCCCCTCATCGATCACGGGTGCGTGTCGAGCGTAGCGAAGGCAGCGCTCGACCGGCAGACGCGTCGGATCTCGAGCTGCACGGTTTCCCGATGTCCGATACCCGAATTATTGCCCGCTCCTCGTAACGTGCTTGTGATCGGCATCGATCTCACTGTCGTGATAACAAGCCCGTCGGCGGTCGGAATGAAGACGATAGTGCGGGCCGGGATCGTCGCCGGCGTGGCAGCTGCATCCATGGTGTGGCCGGTGTCCGCGATGAGCGACCCGGGCGGCGAGCAGGGAATTCGGTATGTCGCACTGGGTGATTCGCGTGCGGCCGGACCCTACCTCGATGCGGCAGCCATGGTGGGAGGATGCGCCCGCGCCGACGCAGGATATCCGAACATCGTCGCGGGTTCGCTCCGCGCGGTGGCGTTCGTCAATGTTGCCTGCACCGGTGCGCGCGCAGAACATGTGACGTCCGTTCCGCAGCACACGCCGACGGGCTCGGTCCCTCCGCAGATCGACTCCGTCATGCCGGACGCCGACCTGATCACTCTCAGCATCGGAGGCAACGACCTCGGATGGTCCGGCCTCGTCTCTCGGTGCTACACCGAGCTCCCCGGCGAGGACGCACACTGCCGCACCGATCCGGATACGACGCCGCGCATGAATGCCGCACTGGATGCGCTCGGGCCGAAGATCACCGCGACGCTCACCGCCATCGCGCAACGCGCCCCGCGCGCACGGGTCCTGCTCGTCGGGCACGGTGGTATCTACGACAACAGGGGTTGCTGGCCCAACATCCCTACCAGCGACGCCGACGCAGCGTTTGTCACCGACTTCTTCTCCCGGATGAACCGTGTCCTGGCCGACTCCGCCGCGACGGCAGGAGCAGAGTTCGTCGACGTCACGGTCGGTGCTCGAGGACACGATGCGTGTGCGCCGTCCGAACAGCGCTGGTACGAGGGGCGCCAGTCGCTCTCGCTGGCGAAAGCGCTGCACCCCACCGCTGCGGGCATGCGGCACATGGCGCAGCGGGTGGTGGAGACGGTCAGGCGCACAGCAGGATAGGCCCTGCGCATTTCGGTCGAGGCCGAATTCGGTGGGCGTCAGAGCATCAGACGCTCCGCTCGGAGAGCTGCTCGGTGGAGACTGCGGCGCTGGGGTGTTCTGTGCGTGCCACAGCATTCGACGGATGTCGGCCGCCTCTGGGGAAGCCGACAATTCCCGGACGTAGGGCTTCCATGCGAAGACCTGCCATTGCGGCTTTCAGCCCGAGATCCTTGACTGCCGCAGCGATCCGGCCGGCATGTACCTGATCCTTCGGGGTGTCGTCTCGCTCGTGGAATTGGATGACACTCGAGCGTCGCCCCAGGCTTACACCGACGCCGTTGAACCCGAAGTCGAGATCGGCGGGTTCGTCACCGGCGATGCGGCTGAGAACCGTGTCGGCCGCTGCGAGGCCCAACGGAAGGGCGGACTGGCATGCCATCCGCACCGGATCCCCGGACGGCGCCGCGCAATCACCGGCGGCGATCACACGGTCGTCGTCGATGCTGGTCAGCGTTTCGTCGGTGAGGAGCCGGCCGAGTGTATCCGTGCTGAACCCACTCGACCGAGCGAGTTCGGGCACGCCGAATCCGGCAGTCCAGACGGTGATCGCACTTTCGAGGACGGTGCCGTCGTCGAGTGCGAGACCGTCCGGTCCGACCCGAGTGACCCGCGCGTTCTCGAGAATCTCGACCTGCAGGGACGACAACCGTTCGTGCGTTGCGCGGCGCGCTCTTTCGGTGAGCGTCGGTCCGGCAGCACCGCTGCACACCAGGCGGACCCGACGCCCTTGTTCGGCCAGTTCACCGGCTGTTTCGAGGCCGGTGAACCCACCACCGACGACTGTGATCATGGCGTCGGCATCGAGGTTGCTCAGCGCGTACTTCAGACGCTCGGCGTGTTCGAATTCCGCTACCGGGAACGCGAATTCCTCGACGCCGGGCACTGTGAACCGTCTCGTGGCGGTGCTTCCGACGGCATAGATCAGATAGTCGTACTCGACTGTTCCGCCGGATTCGAGATGGACGGTGCGAGTATCCGGTTCGATGCGGGTCGCGGTATCGACCAGCAGTTCGGCTCCTTTCCCGAGAAGTTTGCGATAGTCACCGGATGCATGGTGGTTTCCGACCGCGTACTGGTGGAGACGGGTCCGCTGGACGAAGTGCGGTCGAGGATTGATCACGGTGACCGCAGCCCTCCTGCTCAGGCGATTGGCTGCGACGGTTCCGGCGTATCCACCGCCGATGACGATGACACGGGTGCGTGGGTGCGACATGATTTCTCCGATCCGTTCGTGGCTCTGTCGAGAGCCCTCGTAATCGAAGACAACGCAGCCACAGTGTTTGTGACATCCGCAGGAAATCAGGCTCGAAGTCTCACGGTCGCTGCAGGTCGCGGAGCTGCTGTGCGAGCGCGCGCACATCCGCTACTCGTCCCAGGTGGGCGAGTTTGTCAGGGTTGACCACGACTCGGATCGTGCCGATCTTTCCGTCGACCACGTCGAACGTCATGATCTGCACGAGGGCGCCGCTGTCGTCCCGCGCGATCAAGCCGGGGTGCCGGTTGACGTCGTGAGGTTCGAGCACCATACCGAGCCGAACCATGGGCGACACGTACGAGGCGAGCAATCGCATCACCTTCTCGTTGCCGAGCACAATCTTTCGTATCGCGGGCGTCTTACCGCCACCGTCGGCGACAAGCTGCACGTCGGCAGCCAGCAATTCGCGCAGGCCGTCGACGTTGCCGTCCTGGAAGGCGGTGAGGAACCGTGCGGTGAGCTGTTCGTGCGTATGCGGATCGGTGTCGAACCGAGCCGAGCCTCGGTCGACGTGGCGACGTGCCCGCACGGCGAGCTGTCGGCACGCCGCTTCCGACCGGTCGACGATCTCGGCGATCTCCGCGAACCCGAAACCGAATGCCTCGCGCAGCACGAAGACGGCTCGCTCGAGCGGGCTGAGTCGCTCGAGTAGCACGAGCGCCGCCATCGAAACCGATTCGGTCAACTCTGCCGAGCGCGCCGGATCGTCGTACGGCTCATCGAGTATCGGTTCCGGCAGCCACTCACCCACGTACTGTTCGCGCCGCGCGCGCGCGGATTCGAGGACGTTGATCGACACTCTGGTGACAACAGTGGACAGGAACGCCTTGGGTGAATCCGGCCGTGCGCCGGAGGTTTCGTACCGCACCCAGGTTTCCTGGACCGCGTCCTCGGCTTCGGTCGCGCTCCCGAGGATTCGGTAGGCGATCGCGAACAACAGCGGGCGCAGGTTCTCGAACTCTTCGACACCGGTCACGTCTGCCCCTCCCGAAGACCCGTCCTTCGATGACAGCACTCCACCCGGGGTCGACGCAATGAGGATCGATGGAGTTCTCGAAAGAGCACGCCCTGCGGGCGGCTGCGCTCGACCGATCGGAGACCCTCCGGTAGCCCCACGTCGCGGAGGACGTGCGGCTGGTACTGGACCCGGTCGTTCGGCGCCACCTTCGGGTCAGGACGGACGTGGCTCCAGCGCAGCGAGGGGGCGAAACGCTTCGACGGCGGCTCGGTCCGGGCCGGTGCCGGTGTCGTCGGTGAAGACTTCCAGCGACAGCGGTCCGGTGTAACCGGCGCCGCGCACCGCCGCGGTCAGTGCGGTCAGGTCGAAAGTGCCTGCCCCCGGGAGCTTCCGGTGGTGGCGGCTCCATTGCTTCGGCGGCAGGTCGAGGTAGTCGGCGTCGGCGATCTGGTACAGGAAGATCTTGTCGCCCGGGACGTCCGCGATGCCGGAGATGTCGCTGCCGGTGGCGTAGATGTGGAAACTGTCGAGGCACACGCCCAGTGCCGGGTGGTCGACGCTCCGGACGATCTCCCACGATTGTTGCCAGGTGTTGACGTACCGGCCCCACGCGAGCGCTTCGTACGCGATGCGCATGCCGCGTGCGGCCGCCTCGACGGCGGCTGTGTGCAGTTGTTCGACGGCGAGGCCGACATCGTCGATCGTGTGCGGTGACTCCGAGGAGCACATCAGCAACAGGTCGCAATCGAGCTCGGACATGAGGTCGAAAGCACGGTCCAGGCGCCGCATGTTCGTGGCGTGCAGCTCCAGGGGAAGTGCCTCGAAGTCGTGGAATGGTTGGTGTGCAACGATCTTCAGTCCGAGGTCGGTGCAGTGCTTGTGAACTTCTGCGGGGCTGAGCCCGGATGCTGCCCGATCGGGTTCGAAGAGCTCGATACCGTCGAAGCCCGCGTGGGCAGCGGCGGCAAGCCGCTCCTCGAGGGGGCCGGTGAGGCACACGGTCGCGAGAGACAGGTCGGTCGGCGCATCGGGCATGCGCATGAGTGTGGCAGCTGCGGAGCCTCACGACCACGCATCCGGGCCCCTGCCCAGTTTCGATCCCGGACGTGCCGGGTAGTCGAAGTGCAACCCATACCCCACAGGAGCAGCAACGTCATGAACCTAACGACTGTCATATCCACGGTTGCTGCGACGACGGGAACCGCGGTCGTCGGCTCGATCGCCTCGCAGGACACCAAGTCGCGCTGGTACCGGAAGCTGCGCAAGCCCGGCTTTCAGCCCCCCGCCGCAGCGTTTCCGATCGTGTGGACTGCTCTCTACGCCGACATCGCCGTCACCTCGGCCTCTGCGATCGACGCCCTCACCGAACAGGAGCGGTTCGACGAACGCCGCAACTACATCGCTGCACTCGCCGCGAATCTGGCGCTGAACGCATCGTGGTCCTGGGTCTTCTTCAAGGCACACCGGCTGGTGCCGGCGACAGCGGTGGCCGCCGCGCTCGCTGTGAGCAGCGCCGATCTCACCCGCCGGACCGCAGCGGCGAACCCTGTCGCGGGTGCGGCGCTGTCGCCCTATGCCGTCTGGACCGGGTTCGCGACCGTACTGAGCGGACGGATCGCGCAGCTGAACAAGTAGACCGCGCGCGGTCGCGGATCGGCGAGCAGAGCGGTGGGGGATGATGGGCTCATGCTCGAAACACCCGTGATCATCGGCATCGCGTCCATCTGCGTCGGCTTCGTGTTCTTCATGCTCGCGGCAAACGGCACGCGGGCCCGGTGGAACAAGAAGTTGACGATCACGTTCTTCGTGGCCGCGCTCGTCTTCATGACCATCATCCCGGTGATCGGCGCGGTCGGCTTCGCAGCTTGAGCGTTTCCCATTGAGGACCGATGCTGACCGCAATCGTTCGTACCGTTGAGGTACCACACGGAAGCGAACGCAGGAGGCAGCACATGTCCCAGAACACCGCCACCGGAGAACGCGCAGACATCCTCGCCATGCTGGCCGAACAGCGGGAGATGCTGCTGATCACCGTGCGTGGTCTCGACGAGCAGGGCGCGCGGGCCCGCAGCACCGTCAGCGACCTCACACTCGGGGGATTGATCAAACACGTGTCGAACACCGAAAAGCACTGGATCGAGACCATTCGGAACCTCGACGACACCACGACCTTCGACATGGACGCGGCGATGGAGCAGTACTACATGCGCGACGACGAGACCCTGGCCGGTCTGCTCGAGCGCTACGAGGCCACTGTGAAGGACACCGAAGAGTTCGTCGCCCGGCTCGATGACCTGGACCTGCAGGTACCGCTGCCCACCGCGCCGTGGGCTCCCGAACGGGAATGGTGGAGTGCGCGGAAAGTATTGCTGCACATCATTCGCGAGACAGCGCACCACAGCGGGCACGCGGACATCATCCGTGAGTCGCTCGACGGTGCGAACGCCACGATGCAGCGCGGTGCCGACGCCGGCATGGAGTTCGACTGACCGACGCGGCTTCGCCGCTCCCCACCGACCCGGGAGCGGCGAAGGCCGACATCTCGGTGCGCCGGTACGTCAGTGGGCCGAGGCGACTTCCGCGCCGATACCGGTCTCGGCCCGCACCAGCATCTCGGCGAACTTCTCGTCCTCGTGAATACCGCGGCCGCGGCGCTTCTCCCCGACGAGCGATCCGGCGACGCAGGCGAGCAGCCCGAGCGGCATCGTGAAAATCACCGGGAGTTGGATGGTGAGCGGTGCGGCACCGCTGCCGAACCACAGGGCCTCGGTGAACATCAGGCTCACAACCGTCGAGATCAGGCCCGTGAGAACACCCCACACAGCGCCGGTGCTGTTGAAGCGTCGCCAGTTCAGGCTCAGCACCAGTGCGGGAAGGTGCGCGCTGCCGGCGACCATGAATGCCATGCCCATGAAGAAAGTGATGTTCGTGTCGTCGCCGATGAGCATGGTCAGCCCGATCGCGATCACGCTGAAGCTCACAGCCCCGTAGCGCGCGATCCGGGCCTGGGCGTCCTCTTCCCGAATGCGCGCTTCCGGATCGAGATGTTCGGCCGGTTCCTTGCGGGTCAACGCCGGCCACACGTCGCGAGCGAAGGTGCCGGCCGCAGAAATCACCACACCTGCCACGACCGCGACGATGGATGCGAAGGCCACTGCCGCGACCAGTGCCAGTGCGATCGAACCGCCGGTCGTCCCCACGCCACCGCCGAGTTCGGTGACGAGGACCGGTGCGGCCAAGTTGCCGCCGGGACCGACGAGGTCGGTGCCGTCGGGCCCGAGAATCGCCGCGGCGCCGAAGCCCATGACGATGACGACGAGGTAGAACATGCTGCACAGTGCGACGGTCCAGCCGAGAGAGCGCCGCGCTGTGCTTGCTTCGGGCACGGTGAAGAAGCGAATGAGGATGTGTGCCATTCCCGCGGTGCCGAGCGCGAACGCCAGCGAATACGAGATGAGGTTGACGGCACCGGTTTCGCCGAAGATCAGGCCGGGCGCGAGGATCGCGTCGCCGGCATCGGCATTGTCGGTGGCGCCACCGAGCACCTTGGGGAAGCTGAAGCCGAACCGCGCCAGGATGCCGAAGCACACGATGATCGCCAGTATCGACAGAATCGACGACTTGATGACCTGCACCCAGGTGGTCGCGAGCATGCCGCCGACGAAGACGTAGATGCCCATCAGCGAGCCCGCGACGATAACCGAGAGCGAGAAGGGGATACCGGACACCGACTCGAGAAGAACCCCGGCCGCGACGAGTTGTGCCAGCAGAACGAAGGCGCCTGTTGCGATCGTGCTCAACGCCACCACAACGCGGACCTTGCGTGCCTCGGTGCGAAACACGAGCACGTCGGCCAGGGTGTATTTGCCGAGGTTTCGCATCTTCTCGGCGAGCAGGAACAGGACGGGCAGGAACGAGATCACCGACGTGAAGAGGATGACGGTGCCGTCGACGCCCTTGGAGAAGATCAGGCCGGTGGTGCCGAGGAAGCTGCCGGCGGAGATGAATTCACCGGCGATGGCGAAGCCGTTCTGCCAACTCGAAATCGACCGGCCGGCGGCGAAGAATCCGTCGGCGCTGCGCGCTCGTCGGGCGGCGGCGAACGTCACCCACAGGGTCAGCGAGATGACGGCGGAGCAGATTGCGATAGCCAGATAGTCGGCGTCACCGGTCATGCGCCGGCCTCCTTGTTTTCGGTGACCGCGCGGATGGCGTCGTCGGCGGCCGGCTGGATATAGGTGCGGGTGAGCCGGAAGTACGCGTAGACGAGTGCCCAGGTGCCGGCGAACTGGCTGAGGACCACCCACAGCGACAGGGGAATGCCCAGGACGGAGTTGCTGCCGAGCTGTTCGGGGAAACCGATGAATCCGATCAGGAAGCTGGTGAACAGCACGATCGTGATGGCTCCGAGTGTCCCGGTGACCCGCTTCCGTCGGCGCCGCAGTTCCGCGACTTCGGGCAGCTGCAGCATCCGGGTCCAGACGAGATCTCCTGCACTGGAGAAGCTTTCGGTATCGGTAGCGTGTGTCATGCGTTCACCGCCGCTCGCCGGGCCGTTTCGAGAGCGAAGAGGTTCTCGTCCCAACCGGCTTCGAGGGGTCCGAAGAAGTGGAATCGCACCTGCTTGACGCGGTAGAGCCAGCGGCCGTCGACCTTGACGGCCTCGTCGGTGTACCGGCCGGCCGCGATCGCGGTCTTGCCGTCTGTGACGCAGGGTTGCCACAGGAACGACCGAACGGTGGCGCGGTCGCCGTCGAGGTCGATCTCCAGATTGGTGATGAAGTGCCAGAACGCGGTGAGTCCGCCGTCGGCGAGGCCGGCAAAGAACGCCCGCATCTCGTCCTTGCCCTTGGGATGAGACAGGCCGTCGAACTCGCCGTCGTCGGTGAACAGGGCCATCAGGGCATCCCAGTTGCCGTCGTCGAGGTGGCGGCAGTACTGGGCGTCGAGAGTGCGGATCGCTTCGAGGTCTTCGAGTCGGGCGATGCGGTCGGCAAGCGAGACGTCAGGGCTGGGGTGGGTCACTGAGGGGTCCTCCGAGAGCCTGGGGATTAACAAGCCTGGTGATTAACGGTTGTTCATGTGATGAGGACCATACCAAGCCGAATTATCGTGGTCAAGTATTGGTTCTTGCTGGTAAACCCCTGCGCATCTATCCTCTGAAAGATGAACAGTCGGTCAATTGGGGTCCTGCCGTCCGTCCGTGAGCGAATCCTCGAGACCGCCCTCGACGAGTTCTACGAGTGTGGTTTTCACGGCGCCACCATGCGCAATATCGCGAACAAGGCTGGTTGCAGCGCTGCAAACGTGTACAACCACTTCGAAAACAAGTCCGAGCTGCTCGTCGAAATCCTTCGTCGCGCGAGTGATGAGCAGTTCACAGCGACGCGCAACGCGCTCCGAAAGGCCGGTGCGGATCCCGCCGAGCGGTGGCGGATGGCCGTGGTGGCGCACTCGCTGTACACCGCGCAGAATCCACGCGCGTGCCTCGTGGCCAACACCGAGCTGCGCTACCTCGACACCCTCAATCGCAAACGCGTGGTCGGGTCGCGCGATGCACAGGAGCAGCTGTTCGTCGACATTGCGGAAAACGCTGTGGCATCAGGCGTTTTCGATGTGTCCAGGGTGCATCAGGCGGTCACGGCGGTGCTGACCATGTGTTCCGGGATCCCGCTGTGGTTCAGGGCCGACGGCCCGCTGAGCGCGCAGCAGGTCGCCGACGACTACGGCCGGTACGCGCTGAACCTGGTGGGATACCACCCGAACTGACCCGCGGCGTTGACGGGTGACGGGCGCCATGCTCTACTGGGTGAACAAGCGTTAATGACCTACTCCGGTCCATAGAGGGAGTACCCATGACCCACCGGCCGTCCCAGCCCCGCACCGACTCGCCCCGCTACCTCACCGAGGAACGGCTCGAGATCCGCGACCTCGCCCGCGACTTCGCCATGACCCGGGTGTTGCCCGTCGCCAACGAACTCGACCCGGTCCAGGGCACCATCCCGGATTCGCTGAAGAAGGAAATGGCCGAGATCGGCTTCTTCGGCATCATGATCCCCGAGGAGTACGGAGGCCTCGGCCTCGGCGTATTCGAATACTGCCTCGTCGCGGAGGAACTGTCGCGAGCGTGGATGAGCGTGTCCGGTCTGCTGGCCCGCGGCAACGGCATGGGGGGTGGCTTCACCCCCGAACAGGAAGCCGCACTGCTCCCGAAGGTGGCGCGCGGCGAATACCTCGGTGCCTACGCGCTGTCCGAGGCCGAAGCCGGCTCCGACGTCGCCAACATATCCTGCCGCGCCGTACGCGACGGAGACGAATGGGTCGTCAACGGCACGAAGATGTGGTGCACGTATGCCGACGAAGCCGACTACATGGTGCTGTTCGCCCGCACCGATCCGAACAAGGATCCGGCCAAACCGCACCGCGGGATCAGCGCCTTCCTCGTCGAGAAGGAGCGCGGGACGTTTCCCGCGGGCATCTCCGGTACCAAGGTCCGCAAGATCGGCTACTTCGGGTGGCACACCTGGGAACTGTCGTTCGACAACTTCCGCATCCCCGCAGGCAAAATGCTCGGCGACGAAGGCAAGGGGTTCTATCTCGCCGTATCGGGTCTCGAGGTGGGTCGCGCCCACACCGCCGCCCGCGCGATCGGTCTCGCCCGTGCCGCGCTCGAGGACTCCATCGCGTATGTGCACACTCGGCGTCAATTCGGCCGTCCCATCGGCGATTTCCAGCATCTGCGCTTCAAGATCGCGAAGATGGCCGCGGACATCGAGGCCGCCCGTCAGCTCATGTACTCGGTGGCTACCGACATCGACACCGGCCGGCGCTGCTCGCTCGAGGCGTCGATGTGCAAGCTCGTGGCCACCGAGATGGCCGAGCAGGTCACCAGCGAAGCCGTCCAGATCCACGGCGGTGCCGGTTACACCACCGACTTCCAGGTCGAACGGCACTGGCGCGACGCCCGCCTGACGAAAATCTTCGAGGGCACCAGCGAAATCCAGATGCGCATCATCTCGGACGAACTGCTCGGAAGGACCGAATCCGCATGAGCGTGAACACCACTCCGTCTCTCGTGACTGTCGGTGACCGCACTGCCTCGGAACCGCGCATCCTGGCCGACCTGCTCGCCGGTTCCGGGGTCGCCCTTGCTGCCGGGTGCACCGTCGCCGGTGCTGTCGCCGCCGAAATCCTCACCCCGGCCCTTCCTCGGGCGCGTCGCACCGAATACCGCTGGCATGCCGAGCGCGCCGTCGGACCCGACGACACGTTCACCGTCGAGTCGGTTGTCACCCGCGTCGCCGGTAACCGAATCGAGCGTTACGTCCGATTGCTCGACGACGCCGGGTCGGTGCGCGAGAGTGGTACCGAGACTTGGCTGCTCGACAGTCCGGAGGATGCGGCCCCCACCCCGGAACTCGACTTCTGCACCGCCGAATGGGGTGCGGCGCTGCGCGACAGTCTGGAAAGCGACCGCGACTTCACCTCGTCGCTGTCGACGTGGGACGGCACCATCGGGCTGCGCTGCGGCGACCGCGAGCTGCACCTGCGAATCTACAAGGGGCGCATCGTCGATGTCACCCGCCGCACCCCGCACGGCGCCACGTTCACGTTCGTCGCCCCCGCGCACACATGGGTCGATCTGGTCCTGTCGGACGGCAACGACTTCATGCGCCGCGCGATCAGCGGCGAGTTCTCCTCCACCGGAGACGGATACGAGTACCTGCGGCTGACGAAACCGCTCAACACGATCATCACGCACGCCCGTGCTCTCGCCCGAAAGGCCCGCTCATGATCGAGGCCCGCTATCTCGAACTCGGTGGAGCACTCGGCTTCGTCGAGATCGTCACCCCCGACCGCGACACCGCGGCCCTGCCCGACTCCGCACCACTGCCCACCGTGCTGTGCATCCACACCGCCGGACAGAGCGGAGTGCAGTGGCGACACGTCGCCCGCGACCTCGCCGACCTCGGCTACCGCGTCGTCGTGCCCGACCTGCCCGGACACGGACGGTCCGAACCCGCCCCCGGCGGTCCGGTGACCAGCATCGTCGACTACGGCGACTGGCTGTGCGCCCTACTCGACGTGCTCGACGTGCAGCGGCCGTACGTGATCGGATGCTCGATCGGCGGCAAGCTCACCCTCGAACTCGCGACCCGCCCCGAGCGGCCCCTCTCGGGCGCGATCGCCATGGAAGCCGAAGCCGGACCGGGTCGCGTCAACGTCGCCGGCCTGCGCCGCGAACTCGAAGACGTCGCGGGCCCGTCCCGCTCCGAGCGCACCTACCTCGGCACCCTGGCGTCGATCGGGCGTTCGGTGCCCGAGGACAAGGCGCGGATCGTCGCCCTCATGCACAAGCGCGAAGACCCGGAGATCTCGTCGTCCGACCTCATCGCCTGGGGCACCCACGATGTGCGCGACCGGCTGCACCACGTCAGTGCGCCTCTGCACGTCGTGGCCGGACGGGACGACCCGTGGATTTCCGTCGACGAGGTGGCCCGTGTCGCCGAGCGGGTCAACGAAACCAACCCGGGCCGTGCGCAATTCAGCGCGCTGGAGGGCATCGGGCACTACCCGATGGAAGAAATCGACGACTTTGCGGCCCTCACCGACCGTTGGATCGGCGAACTCCAGCGGTCGGCGAGAGCCGAGGAGGTGACCCTGTGACCATCACCCGTACCGAGAACCTGTCGGCGCTCCTCGAGGCCCTCACCGCGGCGAATCCCGACGCCCCGATCGCCTACGACGTGGTCGATCCGGGCGCGCAGGATTCGCCGATCGCGACCCGCACTCGCGCCGACCTGCGCGATCGCGTCGAGGCGCTGCGCGGCGAACTCGAGGCCGTCGGTGTCGGTCCCGGGCAATGTGTCGCGGTGATGCTGCCCAACTGGTCCGACGCTCTCGTCTGGCAGTTCGCCGCCGCTGGAGTCGGTGCCCACGTCATCGGCGTCAACACCCGCTACAACACGGGCGAGGTCGCGCACATCCTCACCGCCGCGCGCCCAGCCGTGGTCGCGGTGCCTGCCGCCTTCCACGGTCTCGACCTGTTCGCCCGGCTCACCGAAGCCGCCGCGTCGGTGCCCGATGTCGCGACCCCGGCGGTCGCGGTGGTTCCCGGGCCTGCCCGGGCACGCGCAACCGCCTCCGAGTTCGACCTCGGCGGCGGCGCCTGGATCACGGGCAGCGGGGACACCGGCGGTGTCCGCGCTCCCGAGACCCCCGACACGGCCACCCTCACCCCGGCCGGTGCCGAGGACGATCCGGGCGACCGGCTGGCCGTCGCGTTCACCACCTCCGGTTCGACCGGTGTCCCCAAACTCGCGGCGCACCGCAACAGCGCGACCGTCCGGCACGGGTACGCCGACACCGATGCCGAGACACTGAAGCTCTGGTGCCGCGACGAACTCGCCGCCTTCAAGGTGCCGTCCGCCATCCACATCATCGATCGCATGCCCACCACCGTGGGTGGCAACGGCTCGAAGATCCGAGCCGTCGAATTGCGCGAGTGGGCGCAGAACTGGACCGACCGTGAAAGGGATTTCCGCCGTGACTGATTCCACCGAAGCCCGTGCCACCGATGTGGTGATCTGCGAACCGCTGCGTACCCCGGTAGGCCGTTACGGCGGCGTGTTCGTCGACGTACCCGCCACCGACCTCGCCGCCCGCGTCATCTCGGAACTGCTGGCGCGCACCGGTATCGACCCGGAGAAGATCGACGACGTCATCTTCGGCCAGTGCTACCCCAACGGCGAGGCGCCGGCAATGGGCCGTGTCGCCGCACTCGACGCGGGCCTGCCCGTCACGGTGCCCGGACTGCAACTCGACCGTCGTTGCGGATCGGGGTTGCAGGCCGTCCTCGACGCGGCGATGCGCGTGCAGACCGGTGTCGCGGACTTGGTGATCGCCGGTGGTGTCGAATCCATGAGCCGCGCCGAGTACTACACCGAATCCATGCGATGGGGAGCCAAGGGCGCTCCCGCCGCGCTGCACGACCGGCTCGCCCGCGGCCGCGTCACCGCCGGAGGACGCAACCATCCGGTGCCCGGAGGCATGCTCGAAACCGCCGAGAACCTGCGCCGCAAATACGAGATCGGCCGCCTCGAACAGGACGAGCTCGCCGTCGAATCCCATCGCCGGGCGGTGGCCGCGATCGACTCCGGCAAGTTCGCCGAGGAGATCGTGCCGGTGCAGGTGCCCCAGCGCAAGGGCGATCCGAAGACGATCGACCGCGACGAGCATCCCCGCGCCGACACCACCGTCGACACCCTCGCGAAACTGCGCCCCATCATGGGCAAGCAGGACCCGGAGGCAACCGTCACCGCCGGTAACGCCAGCGGCCAGAACGACGGTGCCGCCGCGTGCGTCGTCACCTCCCGCGCGAACGCCGACCGGCTGGGCCTGCGCCCGCTCGGGCGTCTCGTCACGTGGGCGGCGGCCGGTGTGGCGCCGTCGGAGATGGGTATCGGGCCGGTGCCGTCCACCGCGAAGGCCCTCGACCGGGCCGGACTGGACCTGTCGGACATCGACCTCATCGAACTCAACGAGGCCTTCGCGGCGCAGGCGCTGGCCGTGACCCGCGAATGGAAGTTCGGGGCAAGCGATTTCGAGCGAACCAACGTCAACGGCTCCGGCATTTCGCTCGGCCATCCCGTCGGTGCCACAGGGGTGCGGATCCTCGCGACCCTGTTGCGCGAACTCGACCGTCGCGGAGCCCGCTACGGACTCGAGACCATGTGCATCGGCGGCGGGCAGGGCCTGACCGCCATCTTCGAGAGGGTCGGATGACCGCCCGGCCGCTGGACGGGATCCGCGTCGTCGACCTGTCCAGCTTCGTCGCCGGGCCCACCGCCGGGCGCATGCTTGCCGAACTCGGCGCCGACGTCATCCGCGTCGACCCGATCGGCGGTGCCGTCGACGGTGGCCGGTGGCCCCTCGCCGAAAGCGGCGCGAGCCTGTACTGGACCGGTCTCAATCAGGCGAAACGCTCCGTCGCGGTAGACCTGCGCAGTGACGAGGGCCGCGCCCGGGTGATCGAGCTGATCGCCGAGGCGGGGATTGTGCTCGAAAATGTCGCTCACGCACCGTGGCTCGCCCACGACGAGCTGGTCGGGCATCGGGCCGACCTGATCCACCTGCACATCGCCGGCAACGCCGACGGCAGTCCCGGGGTCGACTACACGGTCAACGCCGCTGTCGGGGTGCCGCTGATGACCGGCCCCGAGGGCCTGTCGACGCCCGTCAACCACGTGCTGCCCGCGTGGGATCTGATCACCGGCGTCCACGCGGCCCTCGGTATCGTGACCGCGCTGCGCCGGCGGGAGCAGACCGGTGAGGGCGCCTACCTCGAACTCGCCCTCGACGACGTCGCGCTCTCCGCGGTCGCGTCCATGGGCTGGCTCGCCGAGGCGCAGGAGCGCGGGTCGGGTCGCGAACGGCAGGGCAACGCCCTGTACGGCAGCTACGGATCCGAATTTGCTACTGCCGATCGGCGTTACGTCATGGTCATCGGCCTGACCCGCGGACAGTGGCGGGCGCTGGTCGACGTCACCGGCACCGCGGAGGTCTTCACGGCACTCGCTGCGCAGCGCGGCCTGAACTTCGACGACGAGGGCGGCCGGTACGCCGCGCGCGATGCGATCACCGCGATCCTCGCGCCGTGGTTCGCGGAGCGCACGCTCGCGCAGATCGAAGCGGATCTGGCGGGCACGCGTGTGCTGTGGGCGCCGTATCGGACGATGGACGAGGTTGCGGACGTCGCGGACCGTGCCGAGTCGGCGGTGCAGTACGTGGACCAGCCCGGGATCGGTTCGGTGCTGACCGCGCGTTCGCCGCTGCGGTGGAACGGCCGCTACACCGATGCCTCCCCGGCGCCGCCGCACGGTCAGCACACGGACGAGGTGTTCGCGACGGTCGATCAGCCGCCCGGCCGTCGGTAGGCCGCGTCGCGCCGAGCGGCCTCGTCCACCTGCTCGGGGGTGAGCAACGCGATGGGCATCGATCTCGCCGCCCCGGAAGCGATGGTGCGAAGTTCGAGTGTCGCGGCGGCAATCTCGTCCGGAACCTCACCGACGACATACAGATCGTGGCCGCCGAGTGCGAAGTGAACGGAATCTACTGTGCCCCCCACACTTTCGACCATTTCGACAATTGCGTCACGACGGGCGGTGCCGCCGTCGTTGATCAGGCCCTGCGCGCCTTCGGCGGTGTAGGTGACCTGCCACAGATATTTCGGCATGTTGCTGCTGCCTTCCTCGACTCGCGATGCTCCTGATTCCATGGTCGGCCCCTGCCGTGTGGCGCGGGGTGGTTTCGGGTAAACGGACCTAAGCTCGAGCCGATCCGCAGACGGAAGGAACACCACCGTGCCCAAGCCCCCGCTCCCCGACGCCGTCGCCGAACTGCTTGCCCGTCCCAACCACGCCACGATCAGCGCGCTGCGCGCCGACGGTCATCCCGTGTCGGTGCCCACGTGGTACATCTACGAAAACGGACGGATTCTCGTCAACATGGACGAGGGTCGCAAGCGCCTCGAATATCTGCGAAACGATCCGCGCGTGAGCCTGAGCGCGATGGACCCGGAGGACTGGGTCACGCACGTGAGCATTCAGGGCAAGGTCGCCGAATTCGCCGACGATCCCGACCTCGCGGACATCGACCGGCTCTCGCGGCACTACACCGGACACCCGTATGGAGTGCGCGACCGTAAGCGGGTCAGCGCGTGGATCGACATCGACCACTGGCATGCCTGGGGCAGATTGAAGAACGCCTGAGTCAGAGGATCCCGGCCTTCTTCGCCGAGTTGCGCACCTGGAACGCCATCACGATGAGCAGCACCCCGAACAGGATCGCGTAGATACCCAGCACCACGATGAGGCCGAGGATGCCTTCACCGGGGAAGATCAGCAGAATCAGGCCGAAGAGCACCGCGACGACTCCGGCGATCACCGACCACAGCCAGCCGGACTCGGGCACCTTCCGGAAGCGCATCCCGCCGACGATGCCGGTGATGCCGAACATGATCGCGTAGAAGGCGATCAGGTACAGCAGTGCCAGCGCGGTGATCGCCGGCCAGAACAGGGCGAGCAGGCCGGCGACAACCGATACGACGCCCATCGCCAGCCACCAGCCCCAGCCGTCCAGCGTGGCGCGGTCGCGGACGGACTGCGCCGCGAGGACGACCCCGTCGACGATTGCGTATACGGCGAACACGACGACGAGCGCCCACACGGTGATACCCGGCCATACGAGCGCGATGACACCGAAGAGGACGGCGAGGATGCCGCGCAGCAGCACCACCCACCAGATCTGCTTGAACAGCGACCGGAACGGATCGGGATGAGAGATGGAGTTTGCGGACATGACGGCTCCTGGCGTTAGAAGTCGCGATCTTGTTGCTCCACAGGGTAGGCGGCCTTATGTTGCGATGGGTGCCGAATCGCCCGCTGAAGTTAGGCTCGGGACGTGGCAACGGCGCGGATCGGAATCTCCGGGTGGCGCTACCCCGGCTGGCGCGGCGACTTCTACCCGAAAGGGCTCGTGCAGCGTCTCGAACTCACCTACGCCGCCGAGCGGCTCGGTTCGATCGAGATCAACGGGTCGTTCTACTCGCTGCAGCGCCCCAGCAGCTACCTTGCGTGGCGGGATGCGACGCCGGACGATTTCGTGTTCGCCGTCAAGGGCGGGCGCTTCGTCACGCACATGAAACGGCTCGCCGACGTCGACGATGCGCTCGCCAACTTCTTCGCGTCGGGTGTGCTCGCGCTCGGTTCGAAACTCGGGCCGCTGCTGTGGCAGTTGCCTCCCACGCTCGGCTTCGAGGAGGACCGGCTCACCGGTTTCTTCGCCCAGCTGCCGCGTACGACGACGGCCGCGGCCGAGCTCGCCCGGCGGCACACCGACAAGCTGCCAGGAGACCGGGCGTGGGTGGACACCGACGCCGAACGCCCGCTCCGTCATGCCCTGGAGGTACGGCATCCCGATTTTGCCGCGCCCGAGGCCGTGGAATTGCTACGCGCTCACGACATCGGGCTCGTCGTCGCCGACACCGCCGGCAGATTTCCGTTCCTCACCGACGTCACGAGCGATTTCGTATATGTGCGGATGCACGGCGACCAGGAGCTGTACGCGAGCGGCTATACGGCCGAGGTGCTCGACACGTGGGCCGAGCGGATCCACGGGTGGCTACGGAGCGGACGGGACGTCTACGTCTATTTCGACAACGACATGAAAGGCTATGCACCGCACGATGCGCTGGCGCTGCAAGAAAGCCTGTGACCGAACACCCGCAGAGAACCGAGGAGCATCCCGTGTGGCCCGACCACTGGCCGACGATCACCCGGCAGATCGCGACCGCCACCGTGTCGGCGCTGGACGCGGTGCGCTCCGAGTCCGCGCCGGCCTTCGATGCCGCCGTCGGCGACCTCGTCGCCTTGCCGTACGAGCAGGTCACCGCCGTGTATGCCGGGATGACGCGTGAGTTGCTCGAGGAACTGCATCCCGACGGGCTGACCGGCGAGGACGTGCAGGCGGTCCTCGAGCGCAGTGTCCGCGGCGGTGCGCGATGGCAGTCGTCGCTGCACCCCGACGCGGTGGTCGAAGTGCTGGTCGAGACCCTGGGCGTGTCGGATCCCGACGCCGAGACCCCGAAAATCCGGCCCGAGCAGTATCTCTCCGCGGGATCGGTTGTCCTCGCCGAGCTCGTTGCGGCTCGGCGCGTTGCGCCGGAACCGTATGTGCGGCGCGCGGTCGCCGAAATCGAACGTGCCGAAACGATGGAGATGCCCTGACCTTCCGACCGGGCCGATTCAGTGCCGGGTCTGGGTCTCGACGTTGTGTGCGACGCGGCGCAGCAGACCGGTGAGGACTTCGAGTTCGTGATCGGTGAGGCCGTCGAGCATGTGCTGCTCGCGCGCGAGCCTGCGCGGAAATTCCGTCTCGACGAGTGCACGGCCGGTGCCTGTGAGTTCGAGCAGCACGACTCGTCCGTCGCGTTCGAGCCGTTGGCGTTCGACCAATCCGAGCTTGACGAGCCGTTCGGTGTGTTTGGTGGTGGATGCGCCGGAGATGCCCGTGACCGAGGTGACCTCGCTGGCCCGCAACGGGTGGTCACTGCGGGCGAGTGCACAGAGCACCTCGAATTCCGTCCGGCCGATGCCGCTGCCGTCCAGCTCGCGGTCGAGTTGAGTGAGTGCGAGGGAACTGATGCGGGTGATTCGTCCGATCACATCGATGGGCCGCACGTCGAGGGCGGGATAGAGCCGTGCCCAGGCGAGACGTACGTGTTCGACGTAGTCGTGCTGGGAGGATTCCGCGGACATGTGGCCATCTTAACGATCAATTTCACTACAGTTTCATAGATAATTTACTTATAAACTAATATCCTGGTTCGATGCAGAGTTCCCGGTCCGCCACGAAATCAAGTCGCCTCCGCCACTCGGGGGACGCGCTTGCTCATTCGCTGTCGGCGACCGCATGGCGAGACGCCCTCGAGATGCGCTCCGCCGACCCCACCGTCGCGGTGGCACTTCGCGTCGGGCTGGCAACGCTGATCACCCTCGTCGGCGGTGGACTCCTCGGCTACGGGGAGGTTGCGGGCTTCGCGGCGCTGGGCGCACTGTGCTCGGCGTTCGCGCGGTACGAGCCGTATCCCCGCCTCGCCGCGAAGGTGATCTGTGTCGGGCTCGGCCTCGTCGCCTACACCGCGTTCGGCGCTGCGCTCGGCGCTCTGGGCCTGTCGATGTGGTTGCAGATCGCGCTGTTGTCGGTCGCGGCCGGCATGTCCTACCTGCTCCTCACCGTGTTCGAGATCACCGGACCGGGACCCGTGATTCTGATCTTCGCCGCCGCCGGGGCCGCAGGATTCGCGGACGACGCCGACGACGTCGGCCTCGTCACGATTGCGGCAGTGATCGGGGCCCTCGTCGGATGGGCGATCGCGCTCCTACCCGCGCTCTATCATCCGCACGCCCCGGCGCGCATCGCCGTGGCACGCGCTCTCGCCGCCGTTTCCGCGCTCGAGACCGGCGGCGAAACAGCCCTCCCGGCAGCGCATGCCGCCATCGCCCGCGCCCGCGAGGTCATCGCCCTCGGAACCACCCGGCGGATGGACTCGCACACCCACGAACTTCTCGCGCTGGTCGACGCTGCCGAATCCGTCGTCCACAGCGGATCCCACGACACCCACCGCGCCCGGCTCGACGACTTCGCGCGGCTCGAAGGCGAACTGCGTAAGGTACGGCGCGACATCGCAATTCCGCGCGTGGATGCCACCGGTGCGCCCGTCGTCGATCGCCCGGAGAACTTCGTCCGCACCGGCATGCGACGACTCACCGGCCGGGCAACCACTATCGGTGTAGGCCGGATCACGCTCGCCTCGCTACTTGCCGGCTGGTTCGCCGAGGCCGCCGGATTACAGCATCCGCTGTGGGCCACGATGGGCGCGATGGCCGCGCTGCAGGGTGCGAACTACCGGCACACCGTGCAACGCGCCATCCAGCGTCTACTCGGAAACGTCGGCGGTGCACTGATCGCCGCGGTCCTGCTCGTGCTCGATCTCGGTTACTGGCCGCTCGTGCTGGCGATCGTACTGTTCCAAACCGTCACCGAAATGGTCGTCACGCGCAACTACGCGTTCGCGTCCGTCTTCGTCACGACGATGGCGTTGCTGCTCACCGGTCTCGGGGCGAAACTCGGCCCCGACATCGCGATCAGCCGCGTGGCCGACACCCTCATCGGTGTGGTGATCGGCGTGATCGTCGCCGCGCTCACCATCGCGCACGGAGACCGGCACCACCTCGCCCGCTGAAACGGCTCCCGGTCAGGCGTGCGCCGCATCGAAGCGTTCGAGGATGTCGCGCGGAACGCGTCCGCGCGAACTCACTTCGAGGCCTTGCCCACGTGCCCAGTGCCGGACCGCGGCAAGCTGTTCCGGTGCCCTGCCCGACGAGATCTTCTTCCGCGCATGAACTGTCCGTGGGCGGCCGGCCGAGCGGGAGCGAACCGCCGTGGGCGCCGGCTCGACGACCGGTGCGGGAGGCGTGTCCACATGCGGTTTACGCGTCGCCTCGGTCAGCCACGGCTTCAGCACCGCCCAGAACTTGTCGGCATTGGCCGGCCGGAGATCCAGCTCGTACTCCACATCGTCGACGATGATCCGAAATGACTGCGCCAACCCGTCCGTGATGGGCTCACCGTCGATATCGTCGAAGTACTCGACCCGCATCTTCTGCGCCACGCTATTCTCCTTGTTTCCCCGAACGTCTCCCCCCGACGCTAGTTTCTACTCCCCGGTAGCTTCAAATCGCGGCTGTACACGCCGACACGCTCGACGAGGTGATCGAAGAACACTTCGGGCTCTGTTCCGACCACGATTTCGGCGTTGGGATCCCGGCCCCACATGCCCATCCAGTCGGCGATCGTGGTGCCGCGGGTGAGTCGACCGTCCAGCTCGACATCCACCGTCGCGGCGCGCGTCGTGTACGGCACCGTGCCCAACGCGACCGCCGCCGCGAACGGATCGTGGACGTGCGCGAGAAATCCGAGATCCTGATCGCGATGGAACTCCATGTAGAAGCGCAGCGCATCGGTCAGGTGCTGCACGACCGGGTTCGATGTACGAGAGCGCAGACCTCGCGCGTCGTCGGGCGATAACGTCACGGGGGGAACGCTTTCCGCGACCCGAGCGATTCGCTGCACATGTGACGGTCGCATCTCGATGGTTTCGGTGACGTCGAGTGGGCAGATGATGGGGCGGCGGTCGGGGCCCAACGCGGAGAACGCGTCGAACACTACTTTCGCGGCTTCCGGGTCCACCGCCACGTTCCATTCGGACGTGGGCGTGGTGTTGCCCGGATGATTGAAGCACCCGCCCATCACCACGAGCCGGTGGAGTCGCTCGGGCAACTCCGGGTCGAGTCGCAACGCGAGCGCGAGATTCGTGAGCGGACCGGTGACGAGACCGGTCAGCTCACCGGGATGGGCGCGGGTCAGTTCCACCCACGCTTCGGCGGCCGACCGCTCGGATGGGCCGCGCGTCGGTGCCGGCAACTCCGCGTACCCGACTCCGCGAGGACCGTGAGTATCCTCGGTGGTCATCAGCGGGGCGACCAGCGGCGCCTGCGAACCAGCGAAGACCTCGACGTCACGTCTTCCGCAAACATCCAGCCATGCAAGCGTATTCACGGTCACCTGGTCGACCGGTACATTCCCGGCGGTGCACAGCACCGCGACGATGTCGGCTTCCGGGCTCGCCGCGAGATACAGCAGCGCGAGGGCGTCGTCGATACCCGTATCGACATCGATGAGCAGACGGGTCTGCGCCGGAGCCGCAGAAGGGGTGCGTGAATCCACACCGACATCTTCCGGCACCCGGCCACGCGGGCTGCGACAGGGCGGGTCGAGGTGACCGAATGCACGCTTGAAAGAATCCGGGGCATGCAACACAAGGTGCGTGGATATTTCACCGAAGCCGACGGCAACTACAGTCCCACCGAGTACGCGGAGAGCCCGTGGTCGGCCGAGATGCTGAACGGGCCGTGCGTGTGCGGACTGCTCGCGCGTGAACTCGAGAACCACCACGCGGTCGAGGGGTTCGTGCCGGCACGGTTCACCGTCGACCTGTTCAAACCGGTGCGCGCCGAAGTCGTCCGATTCACCACCACGCGTGTCCGCGACGGAAACCGCATTCGCGTCGCCGATGCGCAACTGCTGCAGGGCGGCGACGTGTCGGCCCGCGCGACCGTGGTCTATCTCCGTACATCGTCGCAGCCCCCGGGTACCGCATGGACTCGGGACTCGCATCCCGAGCCCCCACCTGCGGGTCTCGACGGAGCGCCCACCGGCTTCGTCCCCACCTGGTTCGGCAGCGACGATCATCCCGAGGGGTGGTCGCAGGCCATTTCCGAGCACCAGAACTCGAGCCGGAAACGGTTGTGGGCTCGGCAGCTGCCGGTGATCGTCGGGGAGGAGCCGTCGCCGTTCGTACGCGCGGTGACCGTGGGCGAGGCCACCAGCCTGATGGCCAACTGGAGTGAGAAGGGCGTCGGATTCATCAACGCCGACCTCACTCTCACCTTCTCCCGGCTACCGTCGGGACCCGAGGTCGGTGTCGAGGCCGATCACCACATCAGCTCGGACGGTATCTCCGTCGGCACGTCCGTATTGTTCGATCGCATGGGGACGTTCGGCGCCGGAACCGTGACCGCCCTGTCCAATGCGCATCGGCAGGTCGACTTCGGCTGAGGCGGGTCAGCGGCCGTTGCCGTTGTTGCCACTGTTGCCGTTGCCACTGTTGCCGTTGCCACTGTTGCCGTTGCCGTTGCCGGAATTCCCCGGATTGTCGGGATTGCCGGGCGGGTCGACGCGAAGAGTCGTCACCGGGACCGGCACGGGTGCCGGAAGCGGGGGAATCTCGGTCACCGCACTGTCGAGTCCGGTCGTGGATTCCACGGCTTCAGGAGTGGAGGCCTGTGTGCGTTGCGGAAGCGAAGCAGAAACACCGGGTGTGCGGGACTCCGTTGTCGCTGCGGGCGGTGTGCCGGAGCTTTGTCCCCAGGCGAGGGCCAGGACGCCGACGGCGATCGCTCCGATCAGCGTCAGTGCCGTAGCGAGAACTACGCCCCGCGATGGATCGTTCCGACCGGCCTTGCCGGCCGCGACGGGAATCGGCGCTGTTGTGACGGCATCGTCCACGGGCAAGCTGCGCGTCGCGGCCGCGACGGCGTAGGTGCCGGTGCGGTCTTCCAGCGCCGCCAGCATGGCACGGGCACTGCCGAAGCGTCGGGACACGTCGCGAGCCATGGCCTGCTCGATAACCGCGACGAGCCCCGGATCCGCATCCGGTCGGGCCTCGGAGAGTGGCTGCGGCTCCTCGTATGCGATTACCCGGGCCAGCGACAGAATGTTGTCGTGCGCGAACGGCCTCCGGCCACATAGGGCCTCGTAGCCGACAATTCCGAGTGCGTAGAGGTCGTCCGTTACCTCCGCCGGTCGGCCGGCGATGCGGTCGGGACTCAGATATGCGACGGTGCCCACGAGTTCCCCGGTACGCGTGAGGTCGTCACCGACGCTCTTGGCGATTCCGAAGTCGCTGACCTTGACGCCGCTGTCGGTGATCAGGACGTTGGCGGGTTTGATGTCGCGGTGGAGGATCCCCGCGTCGTGGGCTGCGATGAGAGCCTCGAGAACATCGACGAGAACCGCACGGACCCGGTCGTCGGGAAGCGGGCCGCGCGCGATGTCGTCGGCGAGCGTGCGCCCGGGCAATCGTTCCATCACGATGTAGGGACGCCCGTCGTGTTCTCCGGTGTCGTGGACGGCGACGATGCAGCGATGGGTCAGCGTCGCCGCCGCGCGTGCCTCCGCTTCGAACCGCTGCCGCACGTCAGGTTTGCTTCCGAACTCCCGCCTCAGCATCTTCACCGCCACCGGACGGTCGAGCCGGGTATCCCAGCCGTCGTAGATCTCGCCCATACCGCCCACGCCGAGCAGGCCGCTCAGCTCGTAGCGGCCGCCGAGAACACTGTGGACGGTCACATATCGACGTTAGCGCGTCTCCGGTGGGGAGGCCGGTGCAGCGTGGTCGGGGACGGCCGGGCCTAACATCGAAACACATGCGGGTAGTGCGGATCGTCGACCTGAGTCATCCGATATCGACGAGGACCCAGGTGTATCCCGGCGACCCGGTGCCCGTCTTCACACCGCACGCGAGAATCGCCGACGACGGCTACAACCTGCTGCGCATCGACTTGGGAACACAGACCGGGACTCACATCGACGCGCCGCGGCATATCCGCGACGACGGCGCCCCCGTCGACCGGCTGCCGCCCGGCATGCTCGTGGGTCGTGGGGTGATCCTCGACGTTCGGGGCCGCGTCGCGCCGCGCGGGCACATCACGCCCGAGCTGTGGGGGGAAGCCGATCTTCGTCCGGGCGACCTTGCTCTCGTTCACACCGGGTGGTCGCAGTACTTCGGCACCGACGCGTACTTCGACCATCCCGCGCTCAGCGTCGAGGCCTGCCGATGGCTGATCGAACGTGGCGTGCGCACGATCGGCATCGATGCACCGAGCATCGACCCCACCGGCGACGAAGCGCTTGCCGCACACCGAGTGATCGCGGCCGCACACGGGGTGATCTGCGAGAACCTCCGGAACCTCGAGGCGATCGACTTCGCCGACCCGCTGGTGAGCCTGCTGCCGATCGCGTTCGAAGGCGCCGACGGAGCCCCGGTGCGAGCGGTTGCCATGCAGATCGAGGCGTGACCTCAGAGCAGCTGCGTCACGACGATCCGAACAGTCCCGTACACAGCCGTTCCGGCGGTGACCACGGCGAACAACACCAACCACACCGCGGTCGGGATGTGGGTGAGCGACCGCAGCTGGTGTGCGTCCGAGCCGTGTCCGCGCCCGCGCATGTGGGTGCGGGCGAGTTCGAGCACCGGTCGCGTCGCACCGAGCAACAGCACCCACGTGATCAGGTATGCCGCGATGTAGCGGACGACAGGGTCGCCGAGATACGCGGCCGCCCCGACCAGTGCGCCCGCGACGATCACCGAAACGAACCCGAACAGGTTGCGAATCAACAAGATCAACACAGCGAGGGCGGCGAGAATCGACCACAGCACCGCAGCGGGCCGATCCAGCGTGAGCAGCGTCGCCGCAGCGAAGCCCAGCACCGCCGGACCCGTGTACCCCGCGAACGTCGTCGCGATCATGCCGGGCCCACGCGGATTGCCGGACGACACCATCACCCCGGACGTGTCGCCGTGCAGCCGTATGCCGGACAGCTTCCGCCCGACCAGCGTCGCGACGAGCGCGTGCGAACCCTCGTGAGCCTGCGTGATGACGTGACGGGTCTTCAGCCACAGCGGCCGAACCATGACGAGCACCAGCGCGAGCAGTGCCGTGCCGATCACCACCGCGGTCGGTGCCGGGTCGTCGACCGTGGAGACGGCCTGCCACGCGGACCGGAGTATTTCGGTCGCGTCGACCGGTGCGCTTGTCGCTTCGTTCACGGAACCGATTCTGGAGGCTCACATCGAATCGGTGCGGGGCGGGGCCAACTGTGAGACGCTACTCACCTAATTAGTGATAATGATCAGGAGGATCAGTGGCGGTCGTCGTAACGGAAAAGAGCCGCACTGTCCGGCCTGAGTGGGTCATGGCGTCGATCTTCCTGGTATTCACGGTCAGCAACGCGCCGGCGCCTCTTTACGTGCTGTGGCAGCGAGAAATGGGCTTCTCTCAGACCACCGTGGCGTTGATCTTCGTCAGTTACATTGCCGGGGCCATTGTTTCCCTGCTTGTCGGAGGGCGTTCCGCCGATAGATTCGGTCGCCGCGCCGTACTGATCCCTGCGCTCGCGCTTGCGGTGGCTGCCTGTGCACTGTTCGCGGCGGCCCGAAACCCGATCTGGCTGGAATCGGGCCGCTTTCTCATCGGCGTAGCGTCGGGGGCATTCGGCGCAGCCGGGGGAGCAGCGATCGCGGACCTCTGCGGGGTGGCGGGACGTGCCCGAGCGGCCCTGTATGCCAGCGTCGCCCCCGTGGCCGGTTCGGCGGTGGGGCCCCTGCTCTCCGGCGCGCTGGCCGACTTCGCACCGGCACCGACCAGCCTGGTGTTCGTCGTGTTGATCATTCCCCTGGTTCTTGCGGCACTCCCGATTTCGCGAACCGGTGGCAGGCCCGCTGTCCCGGCAACGGGCAGACTCCTGCAGTTTCCGCGCTTCCCTCCAGGGACCGGGGCGATCGTACTGTTGGCGATGGCGGTCGCCGGAAGTCCGTTCGCACTCGCCGGGCTGTTCATCTCTTTGGGTCCTGCGATGATCTCTGAACTTATCGGCAACGACACGCGCCTGCTGGCGGGGGCAGTGTCGTTCATGGTGTTCGGAGCGGGGGCCGGAAGTCAGGTCCTCGCGCGACGGATGAGTACCTATCGGGTCGCGGCGACGGGGTTGGGGATCTCCGTCCTCGCGGCGGCCCTCATCGCCGTTGCTGTCGGGGCGGAATCGGTTCCGGTGATTATCGCCGCCGCACTGACGGCTGGGCTCGGGCAGAGCCTCGCTCAACTTGCCGGATTGCAGCTCGTGCGAGCGTGCGCACCGGAGGGCCGGGGTGCGGAAGTTACGGCACTCGTGTGGCTCGCGGGTTACGGAACGGTGGGATCGGGAATTCTCACGATGGGTCTGCTGGCCGACGAGTTCGGTCTGCTGGCTGCCAGTTACGCGTTCTGTTCGCTGTTCTTCCTGTGCGTGTGCGCTGCGTTGGTGCAACTCGTCCGCCGTCGAGAAGTGGTCGATCGGCTGTGTTCGCCGGAATCATTGACACCCGCAAATCAATGAATATGATTATGACCTAAGTCATAGGCCGGACTGAAGAGGAGCTTGCAATGACCTACATCGTTACCGAGCCCTGCGTGGACATCCTGGACAAGGCCTGCATCGAGGAGTGCCCTGTCGACTGCATCTACGAAGGGGGTCGGATGATGTACATCAACCCGGACGAATGCGTCGACTGCGGTGCGTGCGAGCCGGTTTGCCCGGTGGAGGCCATCTTCTTCGAAGAAGATGTGCCCGAAGAACACTCGGAATACACGGCCGCCAACTTCGAGTTCTTTGCCGACATCGGATCGCCCGGAGGGGCTTCGAAGATCGGTCGGACGGACTTCGATCCGCCGTTCGTGAGGAATCGTCCTGTGCGGGTGTGAACATGGCTCCTGTACCCGATACGGATCGACGATCCGTAGTATTGGGTCTCGCCGTGGCAGCGGCGTTCGCGCTCACCGTGGTCGGTTCGAACATTCCCGGGCCGATCCTTCCGCTGTACGAGGACCGGCTCGATATGTCCCCGTTCGTGCTGGCTGCACTCTTCGTCACGTACTTCGCGGCTCTGATATCCATGTTTCTCCTGATGAACCGAACAGCGCTCGGTCGTCATGCGCACGTCGTCCTTCCCGTGGCACTGCTTGTGGGTATATCGGGTGACGTCTTCTTATGGCTGGGAAGTGAGACACCCCCGTTGCTCTTCCTGGGCAGAGTTCTCACGGGTACGTGCGTGGGATTGGCGACGGGCTCCGCGGCCGCTCTTGCCGTTGCTGCGCGCGGGGAGTCCGGACGCACCCTCGCGGCCACCGGAGCGATCGGGGGGTCGCTTATCGGGCTGGTCGCGGCCTCGGTCATCGCCGAGGTTTTCGGTGATCCCACGGTGCTGATCTACCGAGTTCACGCGGTTGCTCTTGCGGTGTGCGAACTCATATTGCTGACTGTTCTGTGGTGCAACAGGTCTCGTATCAGGGCAGCAGTGGGGCTCGCCGCGCCCGTGCCCAGTAGCCGGCCCGTACGGTCTTCGGGCCGGGGTGCTCGTAGTGGCGGCCGGGCCGCCGCGTACGGCCTCGGTGCCGCGGGATGGACAGTCGGCGGTATCGCCGTGGGTGTGCTTCCGCCTGCGCTGCGTGACGGCCTGAAGTCGGACCTGCTCGTCATGGGGGTGCTCGGCGGTGTCGTCCTGCTGATCACGGCGTGGGGTGTCCCCTATATCGGGCGAGCCGTCGGACGGACGCCGTCGGCACCGCATTCGCTTCTTCTGTTGGGTTCCGGCAGTGCGATTCTCGCCGTGGGCATGGTGTCCGGACGACTGTTGCCGGTTCTGGTCGGGTGCCTTTTGTGGGGCATCGGCCAGGGCTTCGCGTACGCGAAAGGCCTGACGTTGCTTACGGCGGGGTTGATGCCTGTAGAACAGGGCAAAGCCACCTCCTTGTATGCGTGTACCTCGTATGGATTCGCCGCCTTGATGATCCTTCTGGCCGGAGCGCTGTCCTGCTGGGTCGGTTATACCTGGGGAACAGCGATCGCGGTTCTGCTGTTCGGAGTCTTCTGCGGGGCGGTCATGCTCTTCGGGCGAAAGCACTGGAACACCGGTGACACCGACCGCGCCCCAGCGGTTCTGACGGTCGACCACTGAAGCGCCTGCGCATCCACTTCCCTATGGACATTTTCGGTGCAGCCTCCTAGTGTGACTCCCATCACGAGTAATGATGAATATCATTCGACCCGAAAGGGGAGTCATGAGTCGAGTCGATCGCGGGGGCCGTCTACGGGCGTTCGCCGGTATCGGTGCCGCGTCCCTGTTCCTTGCGGCATGCGGGTCCGGAGGTGGGGGGACCGTTTCGGACGGTGACCTACCGGACCAGGTCAAGGTCGTTTCGATCACCGACCAGACCGGCACCACGGCCTACGTCGGTAGCAGCCAACTCGAGGGCATCGAACTCGCCATCGACGAGATCAATCAGCAGGATTACCTCGGGGACACCGAATTCGTTCTGGAAAAAAGGGATTCGGCAAGCGACACCCAGACGGCTGTCTCTCAGGCCACGGAGGTGCTGAGAGACAAAGGTGTCAGTGCGTTGCTCGGGCCGGTCCTCAGCTCTCATGCAGTCGCGATCGCTCCGCTGGTGGAACGGGCGAAACTGCCGGCAGTCTTCACGCAGTCCGGCAGCGAGGGCGTCGTGATCGGCGACTACACCTATCGCGCGACAGCGCCGATGGAAACCTATTTCGTCAAGGCGCTCGAACGTTTGAAGGACCAAGGCGCAGAGACGATCAGCGTGCTCTACAACGCCGGTAACGTCACCCTTGCCGGACTCGGCGAGAAGACGATTCCGGAGGGCCAGGAGGAGTACGGGTACAAGGTACTGTCCAGCACAGCAGTGCAGGCCACCACCCAGGATTTCAGCACCACCGCGACGAAGATCGCCGGCGAGGATCCTGATGCCGTGGTCGTACTACTCGTCGGCGCAGGAAACTCCACGGCCATGTCCCAGCTCCGTCAGGCCGGATACACCGGTCCCGTGGTCGGCAACCCCGCGGCCGGAGCGGGCAACCTTGCTCCTGCAGGGGCGGCCGGTGCCGGGATGTTCTGGGCCACCGACTTCAGTTTCCACCAGACCGCCCCGTCGTCCCAGGCGTTCGTCGAAGCGTACCGGGGCAAGTACAACGGCGAGAACCCGCTGAACTACGCCGCGGAAGGATATGACGCGACCTGGATGCTGGCGCACGCCGTGAAGAACGCGAATGGTGCGTCCCGAGAGGACGTCCAGCGCGGACTCGAGCAGGTTGTCGGTGAGGGTTTCGACGGTGCTCTCGGCCCGGTGTGGTTCGAAGGCAACGACATGCGAGTCGACGGCGTCCTGGTGGAGTGGAACGGGACCGAGGAAGTCCTGCTGGAGGGTTCGGATGCTGCCAACTGACGCCGGACCACCCCCACACATCGACGGAGTCCGGCGGATCCGCCCAGTCGCGCGCGTTCCGCGCGAGTACGGGAACAAGGGAGTAACACCATGTCTCAATTGTTGATCGATGCGCTCGTGCTCGGGTCCATCTATCTCCTGTTCTGCCTGGGGATGAGCATCTCCTGGGGCACAATCGACATCCTGAACTTTGCGCACGGTGGCATCTTCATGTTTTCCGCCTTCGTGGCATCGCAGATTGTCTCTCAGTTCGAGCTCGGCCTGATCGCGGTCTGCCTCATCTCCGTGGTGGTCGGTGCTCTGCTTTCGGCGGCGATCTACGCCTTCGCCTTCCAGCCCATTCTTCGACGAGCCAAGGACCAGCGCACCGCCGAACTCCAGATTCTCATCGGCGGTATCGGGATCGGTACGATTCCCGTTGCGATCGTGCAGTTCTACACATTGAGCGAGCCCTTCGGCTTCCTGAAAAGCACCTATGAGACGACGGTGCACACTGCTGGGAACATGCGGTTGTCCAGTACCGGACTGGTCGTACTCGGCTCCGCTCTCGTCCTCACACTGGCGATCTCCTACTGGTTGAAGAACACCAGCCACGGACTCGCCCTCCGCGCGATCGGGGTGGACTCCGAGACCGCAGAGCTGATGGGAGTGAAGCGCCGCCAGTTGTCACTGCTGACGATGGCGATCTCCGGCGGACTGGCCGGCCTGGCCGGAGCCCTGCTCACCTTCAACCTGGGTGCGATCACCGCGGAAAGTGGTGAGACTCTGCTGATCAAGGCATTTGCGATCATCATTCTCGGCGGGGTGGGCAGCACCGGGGGTGCGGCCCTGGGTGCGATGGTCCTGGCATTCTCCGAGGTCCTGGTGCTGCGCTATACCGGCGGTGGGTGGGTCGACGCCGTCGGCTTCGGCCTGATCCTCGTCGTCTTGCTCCTGCGGCCGCAGGGAATCTTCGGAAAGAAGGAGGTGCGACGGGTATGAGCGACTTCTATTTCTCCAATATCGTGCTCATTCAGGGCACGTTCACAGTTTTGCTTCTGGCGCTGAGCATTCAGATCCAGTTCCGGATGGGGGTATTCTCCTTTGCCGGCGCCGCGTTCTACGGTATGGGCTCGTACGGAGTGGCAATCTTCGTGCTGCACTACGGCTTCGATGCGATATCAGCTCTGCTGGCCGTTGTGGTGATCTGCGCGGTCGTGGGCTATCTGCTCTCGTTGGTGGTGCAGCGATTGAGCGGGCTGTACCTGGCCATGGCGACTGTCGCGTTCGTGATGATCGTGACCGTGGTTGCGCACAACGGTGGTGACCTCACCGGCGGATCCGTCGGCTTGTTCGGTGTGATCACCCCGGTGGAGATCTCCGTGCCGCATCTCGCCGTCGTGTGCGGCATCGCGGTCGGCGCGATGATTCTGAGCGAGCGCGGTCGCATGGGCCGAAGGATCGAGGCCGTCCGTGAGGACCCTGAGCTGGCATCCGCGATGGGTATCAACGTGGCGCGCTACCGAAAGGCCTCGTTCGTGTTCAGCGGCGTTCTGGGAGCGCTCGGGGGTGGGCTGAACATCCTCATGATGACCGCAATCGCTCCGGAGAACATCGGCTTCCCGCTGATCGTGCTTGCGCTGACCATCATCATTGTCGGCGGATCGCGCTCCTGGCTCGGTGTCCTTATCGGAGCGTTGATCTTCACCTGGCTGCCGGTGGTCCTGGAACAGGTGGGCACGTACCAGAGCATCGTCTACGGCGTGATCGTCGCTCTTGCCGCGATCTTCATGCCGGGCGGAATCACCGGCATCGTCACCGACCTGTACCGCAAGCGAGTCGCACGCCTGAACGCCGATGCTCTCGACTCCGAGGAAGCACGCGAACAGCGGGCGGTCGAGCAAGACGCCGAAGCCGCCGCCGAACTTGCCGGATCCGGTCCGTCCACCGTCACTGCAGGAGGGAAGCGATGACTACGGAACTCGTTCGCCGAGAACCTGACCCGTCGGGCCCGGAGGGCACCGCGGTGCTGACTGTCGACGATCTGGCCGTGCATTTCGGCGGGATCAAGGCGGTCGATGGCGTCACCCTCGACCTGGCGCGAGGAAAGGTCTCCGGGATCCTGGGACCCAACGGCTCCGGAAAGAGCACGTTGCTCGGAGCTATCACCCGTCTGACCCCGCTCACCCGGGGAAGCTTCCGCTTCGAGGGCCAGGATTACTCGCATGTGCGGCCGGAGGAAGTCGCAAAGCTGGGGATAGGACGAACCTTCCAGACCGTCCGGTTGCTCGACGACCTGACGGTTCGCGAAAACGTTCAACTCGGCCACGATTTGATCGCCGGTTCGCGGCCGTGGTGGCGGCGTCCGGACAGCGCCGACCGTGAAGCAGCGGATGCCGCCGTGACGAGAGCCCTCGAGCGGACCGGACTCGCCGGGAAGGAAGGCCTGCGTCCGGGACAACTGTCGTACGGATTGCAGCGTCGCGTCGAGATCGCGCGTGCCATCGTCATGTCACCGAAACTGCTGCTCCTCGACGAACCCACGGCGGGAATGAACCGGTTCGAGCGTGAAGAAATCGGCAAGCTGATGTCCGATCTGAGGTCGGAAGGATTGACGCAGCTCATCGTCGAGCACGACGTGGCGATGATGGTGGATGTCTGCGATCACCTCTTCGCAATGAACTCCGGACAACTCATCGCGTCGGGCACGCCGACGGACGTCGTTCGTGATCCCGCGGTGCGCGAGGCCTATCTCGGAAAGCAGGGCAACGATGATCGAGATTCGTGATCTCCACGTCGACTACGGCAAGGTCAGTGCGGTACGGGGTGTATCGGTGACCGCCCGGCAGGGCCGGGTCACGCTGGTGCTGGGTGCGAACGGTGCCGGCAAGACGACAACCCTACGTACGGTGGCCGGACTGACCACTCCGACCTCGGGCGAGATCCTCCTCGACGGCGAATCGATCAAGGGCTGGCCCGCACACCGGATCCTCTCGGCCGGAATCTCCCTGGTGCCCGAAGGCCGCAGGGTTTTCGGGTCGCTGACAGTGGCCGAGAACCTGAAGGTCGGCGGCCTGATCGCATCGAAGAAGGAACGAGAACGGTCCATGCGGCAAGTCTTCGAGATGTTTCCCATCCTCGAGGAACGCCAGGACGGCCCGGCCGGCCTGCTGAGCGGAGGAGAGCAGCAGATGCTCGCGTTCGGCCGCAGTCTGATGTCCCAGCCCTCCTACATCCTGATGGACGAACCGTCGATGGGGCTGGCGCCCGCCGTGGTCGACCGTGTCATGGACAGCGTTCGTGCCATCGCAGACCAGGGGATCGGTGTGCTGATGGTCGAGCAGAACGCCGAGGCGGGGATGAAGATCGCAGACGACGTCGTGGTGGTGAACCGCGGAGAATCGGTCTACTCGGGGCCGGTGGACGAGGCCCGCGACCACTCGTCCGTCGTGCTGGCCTTCCTCGGCGAGGCGGCACTCACCGGAACCGACAGTTGAATCGAAAGCGGAAATCATGAAGAAGCGTTTTGCGGTGGCATCCGCCGTTGCAGCCGGGCTGGTGCTGACTACGGCATGTGGTTCCGCCGGTGGTCCGGTGGAAGCGGGCGAGATGCCCGCGCAGATCAAGATCGTATCGGTTACGGACAAGACAGGATTGACGGCTTTCGGCGGTCAACCCCAGTTCCGGGGTATCGAGCTCGCCATCGACGAGATCAACGAACAGGATTATCTCGAGGGTTCGCAAATCGTCCTGCGGAGCCGGGACGCGGCGAGCGACACTCAGACTGCCGTGAGTCAAGCCGTGGAGGCGACGGCCGATCGATCGGTCAGCGCGATGCTCGGCGGAATCTCGAGCGCGCAGGCGACCGCGATCTCGCCCCTTGCGGATCGCTCCGGTCTGCCGACCGTCTACACGCAGTCGGCCAGTGACGGTGTACTGATCGGCGACTACACGTTCCGCGCAACGCCGCCGCAGACCACGCACGTCGCGACGTCGATGGCACACCTCGAAGACCTCGGGGTCGAACGACTGAGTGTCCTGTTCAATGCGGGTAATCCCGCCCTGGCCGAGATGGCCGAGAAGAACCTCGCCGAAGGACAGGACGAGTACGGATACGAGATCGTCTCTGCTACTTCGGTGCAGAACTCCACACAGGACTTCGCGTCGTCGGCGACGAAGATCGCAGCCGAACAACCGGATGCGGTCGCCTTCCTCCTGACCGGGGCGCAGAATGCCACGGCGATGAGGCAGCTGCGTCAGGCGGGATACACCGGGCCGGTCCTCGGCCAGACCGGCGCGGGAACCGGCAATCTGGTGCCGGCCGGCGTGGACGGCGCGGGAATGTTCTGGACGACCAACTTCACTGTCGACCAGCCTTTCCCGTCTTCGCAGAAGTTCGTAGACGCCTACCGTGCGAAGTACGGTGAGGATCCGGTGAACTACGCTGCCGAAGGCTACGACGCCGCGTGGATGCTGGCGCGTGCGATCAAGGCGGCCGGGGGCGCGTCACGAGACGACATCCAACGTGGCCTCGAACTGGTGACAGCGGAGGGCTTCGACGGTGCACAGGGGCGGATCGCCTTCGAGGGGCACGACATGCGGACCACCGGAGTGCTCGTCGAGTGGAACGGCACACGTGAAGTGGTGCTGGGCGAACCGGCAAAGATCTGACCGGAGGCCGAGCCGAAATATCCCCGCCGACAAGGTTTCTGTCGGCGGGGATATTTGCTGTCGCGATGGGCTGCGGGGTCGGGTCAGCGACCCTGCCAGACGGGTGCGCGCTTCTCCTTGAACGCGAGCGCACCTTCCTTCGCATCTGCCGAGGAGCGCACGGGCTCGTAGATCTCCCGCATACGGTCGAATTCCTCTACGTTGGACCAATCGCGCGCCTGCGCGATGATCTCCTTGGTTGCACGCAAGGCGAGGGGACCGTTCTTGGCGATGGTCCGCGCGAGCTGCAGTGCCTCGTCGAGGGCGTTGCCCTCCGGGACGAGACGGTTGAGAAGCTTCGCGTCGTACGCCACGGCTGCAGGCACGAACTCACCGGTGAGACACCATTCGACTGCCAGCTGGTGGGGAATGCGCCGGGGGAGGCGAAGGAGACCGCCTCCACCTGCGAGCAGACCCCGCTTGACCTCGGGAAGTCCGAAGATTGCAGTCTCGGAGGCCACGATGAGATCGCACGCGAGAACGATCTCGAAGCCTCCCGCGACGGCGTGACCCTCGACTGCCGCGATAAGCGGCTTCGCCGGTGACTTTTCGGTGATGCCGGCGAACCCCCGACCTTCGACGGAGGGACGCTCGCCGGCGAGAAATGCCTTGAGATCCATTCCGGTGCAGAATGTTCCACCGTATCCGGTGATAACGCCTGCCACGAGATCGTCGCGGGCATCGAGTTCGTCGAGCGCGGCGGCGATGGCCACCGCCGTCTCGGTGTTGATTGCGTTGCGTACTTGCGGGCGGTTGATCGTGATGATCTGGACGCCGTCGGATTGTTCGACGTGGACCGGTGTATTCACGCGGGACTCCTAACGCGGTTGCATGCGGATCGCGCCGTCGATGCGAATCGTCTCGCCGTTGATCATGGCGTTGTCGACGATCGACAGGGCGAGCTTGGCGTACTCGTCGGGTTGACCGAGGCGCGACGGGTGCGGTGTCTGGGCGGCGAGACCGTCACGAATCTCCTGCGAGAAGCGCGACAGGATCGGGGTGTCGAAGGTTCCTGGAGCAATACTGTTGACCCGCACGAGCTTTCGCGATAGGTCCCGTGCCGCGACGAGGGTCATCCCGACCACTCCTGCCTTGGCCGAAGCGTAGGGGATCTGGCCGATCTGGCCTTCCCACGCTGCCACGGATGCGGTCAGGATGACGACTCCCCGTTCGCCGTCCACGGGTTCGTTCCGAACCATGCGGGCCGCGGCGAGACGCAGGACGTTGAACGAACCGACAAGATTGATCCGGACCAGATTTTCGTAGAGGTCGAGGGAACCGGGTGTGCCGTCCTTCTCGACGACTCGAACGGTACCGCCACGTCCGGCGCAGTGGACCACAGCCCGGAGCGGAGCGAGTTTCTCGGCGGCGTCGAGCGCCCGGTCCACGGCTTCGGGGTCGGTGACATCGGCCGGCGCGAAGACGGCGAGGTCGCCGAGGGACTTTGCCACTGTTTCACCGTCGGATGTCGGCAGGTCGATGATGACGGTGGGTGTGCCTTGTGCGATGAACCGCTCGACCGTGGCCAGCCCGAGGCCCGATGCCCCGCCCGTGACAACAGCGGATCCTTGTGTCATGTCCATGAATGGCTCCTGTTCGTTCGTCTATCCGATTCGTTCGAGGATCGTCGCGTTCGCCATGCCGCCGGCTTCGCACATGGTCTGGAGGCCATAGCGCCCGTCGGTGCGTTCGAGGTGTGCGATCAGGGAGGTCATCAGGCGCGCTCCCGATGCGCCGAGGGGGTGTCCGAGCGCAATCGCGCCGCCGAGCGGATTGACGACGTCGTCGGATGCGCCGATCTCGCGCTGCCAGGCCAGCGGAACGGATGCGAATGCCTCATTCACCTCGAACGCGTCGATATCGCGCACGGACAGTCCCGCCCGGCTCAGCACCCGCTCCGTTGCCGGAATGGGGCCGGTGAGCATCAGGGTCGGGTCGTCACCGACCACGGCGGAGGCGCGGACGACGGCCCGCGGACGCAGTCCGAGTGCGCGCGCTTTTTCATCGGACATGATCAGGAGGGCGGCCGCACCATCGGCGATCTGGAGGAGTTGCCGGCTGTGACCTTCCAATCGAGGTCGGGGAAGCGGGCCCGCCAGTCGTCGGAGTCGAATGCGGCACGAAGACCCGCGAGTTTGTCCGGTGTGGTTCCTTCCCGGATCGTCTCGTCTGCCGTGACCGTTCCGTTGTCGGTGGTCACCGGAACGATCTCGGAGTCGAACCAGCCTTCCCGCCGTGCACGCGCGGCCCGCTCGTGCGATCGTGCCGAGTATTCGTCCAATTCCGAGCGGGTGAGCGCCCATTTCTGGGCCACGAGTTCTGCGGCGATGCCCTGTGGCACGAGCCCGGGAAAGCGACCACGTGTCCCTGGTCCGTGAGGGTCTTTGCCCATCGCGGCAGATCCCATGGGTACTCGACTCATGGATTCGACACCCGCGGCGACAACGATCTCGTATGCGCCGGACACGATGCCCTGGACTGCGAAATCGACTGCCTGCTGGCCCGAGCCGCACTTGCGTTCGATGGTCACCGACGGCACATGTGTGGGAAATCCCGCGGCGAGAAGTGCTTGGCGTCCGGGAGTCGCGGACTGTTCGCCCGATTGATTGACGCAACCGACGATCACGTCGTCGATCAACCCGGGATCGAGGTCGTGTCGGGCGACGAGGCCGGAGAGCACAGTGGCGAGGAGGTCGCTGGGGTGGACACCGGCCAGAGCGCCGGTGGGTTTGCCCTTCCCGACGGGCGAGCGGACGGCATCGACAATGACGGCACGAACCATGGGACGATCCTCCCGACGGAGACTATTGATGATGATGGTTACTATAGAACAAAAATCGCACGGCTATGGTGCCGGTCACATTGACCGGTAGTTTTCCCAGGTAGGCAAGGATTCCGGGAAGTCGGCCGAGCGGGGAGGGGTGCCTGGCCAGCGGATGCGCTCGGTCGTGCAGAGGCCGTCGTTCAAGCTGTCCACGGGTACGGCGTACAGAAAACGCAGATCCCTTCGAGCGAAAAGCCACGCGTCGCCTTCTCGGACGTACCGGTCGGAGTATCGGTAGGCGGCCACCATGAGCGTGCCGGCCCATGCGAGCTCGGCCCGGCCGGTGAGCAGTCCGCGAGCGCTGTCGCCGTGGATGTCGATCTGATCGCTCAGTGGCTGATGGAGCGTGAGCGAGTATCGGTCCATCGCATCGATGTAGAAGCTGCGAATCGCGTCCCGGCCACGACTTACAGAACCGGAGCGCACGAACTCGGCATCCTCGGTGAACATCGAGACCACCGTCTCGATGTCGTGGTCGTCGACAGCGATGGCATAGGCCGCGATCAGGTTCCGAATTCGGGCACGATCCTCGAGTCGACCGACGCGCCGCCCGAGTTCGCGGAGATATTCGGGGTCAGAGATCGCCATGACTGCTCCGGGACGAGTGCTGATGCGGAGGGGTTCGATGGTGCCGTGTGTACGACGCGCCGGGAAAACTCACCGATTGCGTCTTAATCATTATCATGGTTACTATCCTACCGTCACGCTGAGTGACCTTGACCACATCGCCCCGTCACTCTAGGTTAATGATGAACAGGAAAGGTGTCGCCATGTGGAATTCCGACGTGGAGGACGAGCTCCGCGAAGTGCGCGAAGCCGCAGCGAAGGTGGCGCGTGAGCGCTACGAGCCCAAGGCGGCGCAATGGGACCTCGACCGCACGGCGTTTCCGCACGATGAGCGACGCTTTCTCGGGGAATTGGGCTACCTCGGTATCTCGCTTCCCGAAGAATACGGCGGGTCGGGCGCGCCGCTGTCGCATGCGCTCGCGGTGATCGAGGAGTTCGCGAAGGTATGCCGGCCGGCAGCTTTTCAGATCTTCGAGTCCAACACCGGTCCGGCCCAGGTCATCGCGATGATGGGAACCGAGCAGCAGAAGAAGGCATTCCTTCCGCAGATCGTCGCCGGTGAGAAGACGATGGCCGTGGCTATCTCGGAGCCGGACGCGGGGTCCGCGGCCACCGACATGACCACCAAGGCCGTGCGCACCGGCGACGGGGTCGTCGTGAACGGAATGAAGCGCTGGATCTCCAACGGCAGTGAGGCCGACGTCTACCTCACGTACTGCCGAATGAGCGACGCACCGGGAGCGAAGGGCATCGGTGCCGTGCTCGTGGAGTCGGACCGCCCGGGCATGTCGTTCGGTGCACGCGAAAAGCTCATGGGATTCCGGGGAATTCCCTCGGCCGACATCTTCTACGACGATGTTCTCGTTCCCGAGGAGAACGTCGTGGCGGAAGCCGGCGGCTTCAAGCAACTGTTCGGCGCCTTCACCATCGAGCGGCTCGGCAATACCACGATGAGCCTGGCGATCGGGCAGGAGGCGCTCGACCGGACCGTCGCCTACGTGCAGGAACGTTTCCAGTTCGGGAAGCCGCTTGTCGAATTCCAATCGGTGCAGATGACGTTGGCCGACATGGTCCTGCAGGTGGATGCAGCGCGACTGCTCCGCGACCGGGCGGTGGCCAACATCGTGGACGGGCTCCCGAACCCGCTGGAGGTCTCGCTCGCCAAGTGCACCGCCAACGAGATGGCCAAGCGAGTCACGGACCTGGCGATCCAATTGCACGGTGGAAACGGTTACACCGAGGAGTTCGGAATCGAACGCCTGCACCGGGATTCCCACGGATGGGCCCTCGCGGGAGGTACGCCCACCATGCAGCGCACCCGGATCGTGTCCGAACTGCTGGGGCGCACGTTCAACCAGCGGGCCTGAAGTCAGCAATCAACCAGAACTTTTCGAAGAACGAGGTGAACGACATGTTGGGTCGATACGAGGGACGCATCGCTGCCATTGTCGGTGGCGGTTCCGGTATGGGACGCGCCATCAGCCATCGCATCGCGCAGGAGGGCGGTCACGTCTACGTTGCCGATCTCTCCGAGGACGGGGCGGTCACGGTGGCGGACGAGATCCGGGCCGACGGTGGCCAGGCCACCCCCATCCGGGTGGATGCCACGAACAAGGACGACCTCCGCGCGTTGTTCGGCAAGATCGACGCCGAGCACGGTGTGCTACATGCGCTGCACGCCCAGGTGGGCATGCCAGGTCCGGGCGGCATCGAACTCGACGATGCGGGCTGGGAGAAGAACATCGCAGTCAACGTCAAGAGCGCCTACTACTCGACGACGCTCGGGTTCGATCTGCTCAAGAAGGCCGAGGGCAAGGGATCGATTACGCTCACCTCCTCGACGTCGGCACTCATCGGGTCGCCCTTCAGCCCGATCTACTCGATGACCAAGGGTTCCCTCGTTCCCTTTGCTCGATCCCTCGCCCTCGTCGGCGCGAAGGACGGCATCCG
Organism: Rhodococcus chondri; assembly: GCF_036327435.1. Lineage (NCBI taxonomy): Bacteria > Bacillati > Actinomycetota > Actinomycetes > Mycobacteriales > Nocardiaceae > Rhodococcus > Rhodococcus chondri. Next base: position 102,152 of record NZ_JAUZMZ010000001.1, read on the forward strand.
TGTCAACGTCATCTGCCCGGGGCAGGTGATCACTCCCATGCTCTCGCAATTCTTCGGCCGAGAGCCCGGCGCCGACGTCTCCGCGTTGACCAAGGATTTCGTCGCGACCATTCCACTCGGACGTGGCGCGCAACCCGAAGAGATCGCCTCGGTGATCGCTTTCCTCAACAGTGACGACGCAAGCTACATCACCGGAACCACCATCCCGGTCGACGGCGGACTCACCGCACAGTAACGCTGGAATATCGGGAGGAGCGGCACAATGGTTCAGGTCGGATTACTGCTCAGCGACGTACCGAAATCGGTGAGTCCTGCCCAGCAGTTCAAGGATGTTCTGCGCATCGTCGATGCGGCACAGGAAAACGGTTTCACCTATATCGCAATCGGTCAGCATTTCCTCTACGGCGATCTGCGATGGCTTCAGCCGGTCCCCCTGCTGGCGCGACTGGCCGCGCACGTCGAACCGCACGTCAAGCTGGTCACCCAGATCATGATTGCGCCGCTGTACCACCCGGTCATGCTCGCGGAGGAGATCGCGACCCTGGACGTGGTCACGGAGGGACGCCTGATCTTCGGTGCAGGTCTCGGATACCGACCCGAAGAATTCGACTACCTCGGAATCCCGTTCAAGGAGCGGGCCGGCCGTTTCGACGAGTCGCTCCAGGTCATGAAGAAGCTGTGGACGGAAGATGAGGTCTCCTTCCAAGGAAAGTACTTCCAATTGGACGGTGTCCGACCACACCTTCGACCGGTTCAGGACCCGCATCCACCGATCTGGATCGGTGCGCACGCTATGGCCGGGGTGCGTCGTGCCGGAAAGTACGGTGACGCCTACGCGACTCCGCCGGAGACTCCGAAAGAAGAAGTCCTCGAAAGATTCCGCGTCGTCCGGGACCTGTTCGCCGAGCGCGGCAAGGAATTCGGCCCACAACCGTTGCGTCGCAACGTCCTGGTCGCAGATACCCGCGAAAAGGCGATGCAGGAGTACGCGCGTGTGGCGCAGGGGCGCTACCTCACGTACATGAACAAGGGCCTCGACGTCATGAGTGGGACCGATCTCGAGAACGAATTTGCGAAGGCAGTGTCGGGGCACGCCGTCGTCGGCGATCCCGAACAGGTCGTTGCCCAGCTGACCGATCTCGTGACCACACTTCCGGTCGATCCGCTGCTGATGCGTCCGCAGTGGCCGACCATGGACGCGGATGAGACGATCGCCGCGATCGCCCGGCTCGGCAAGGAAGTGGTCCCCTCGATCACTGCAATCCCAGCGAACCGAGAGTTGTCATGATGCAGACCTACAATGATCTCCAACCGACCTTCGCGGATCCCGAAACGTGGACGCTCGATCATGTCCTGCGGACTTACGCTGCCTCCCAACCTGAATCGGAGTTCCTTGTCACCCCCGAAGAGGGGCGCAGATTCTCCTACGCCGAGATGCTCACCTCGGCGGAGAAGGTGGCAAGCACGTGGTACAGAGCCGGCGCGGAGGTGGGCGACCGCGTTGTCATCATGGCCCAGAATTCGTCGCAACTCGTACGCAGCTGGTTCGGCGCGGCCGTCGGAAATCTTGTCGAGGTTCCGATCAACACCAACTACGAGGGTGAGTTCCTACGTCACCAGGTCGTCACCGTCGAGCCACGCTGGGCAGTGATCGATGCGGGATTCGCCGAGCGTTTCGTCGCGGTTGCCGAGCACGCCCGCGGGATCGAGAAGTTCTGGGTCATCGACGACGGAGCCGGAAACCGCGGTGCCGCAATCGAACTGCTGCGTTCGAATGGCTGGGCGGCCGATGAGTGGGAGTCGCTCGAGGCCGGCGAGATTCAGGCACTGCCGAAGGCGACGCCCGAGGAGCTCGGGGCGATTTTCTTCACCTCCGGAACCACCGGCCCTTCGAAGGGCGTGGCGATGCCGCATTCGCAGCTGTACTTCTTCGCACAGGAAGTCGTTTGCTTCACTCGTCTCACGAAGGACGACACCTACCTGACCACCACGCCCCTGTTCCACGGCAACGCCCAGTTCATGGCCGTGTACCCGGCCTTGATCGCCGGTGCACGTGCGGTCGTGCGGCCGAAGTTCAGCGCGAGCCGGTGGATCGACCACGTACGCGACGACGGCGTCACCGTCACCAACTTCGTCGGTGTCATGATGGATTTCGCCTGGAAACAGCCGCCCCGTGACAACGATCTCGACAACAAGCTGCGGTGTGTCTATGCGGCGCCGACGGCGAGTTCCATCGCCGAGGACTTCAAGAAGCGCTACGGCATTGAGGCATTCGTCGATGCCTTCGGCCTCACCGAGACGTGCGCACCGATCATCGCTCCCTACGGCGTACCACGCCCACCGGGCGCGGCGGGCCTTGCTGCGTCACAATGGTTCGACATCCGACTGGTTGATCCCGAGACGGATCGCGAAGTGGAGGTCGGCGAGATAGGCGAGTTGGTGGTTCGACCGGTACAGCCCTGGACCTGCAGCATGGGCTACTACAACATGCCCGAGAAGACTCTCGAGGCGTGGCGCAACCTGTGGTTCCACACCGGGGACGCCCTGAAGAAGGACGAGGCCGGTTGGTTCTATTTTGTGGATCGTTACAAGGATGCCCTGCGTCGTCGAGGTGAGAACATCAGTTCGTACGAGATCGAGCAGGCGGTTCTCGGGCACCCGGCGGTCGTAGAGTGCGCCGTGATCGGTGTGCCGGCCGACGTCGAGGGTGGCGAGGACGAAGTGCTCGCCGTCGTGGTGTCCAACGGAGGCAGTGCGCCGGATCCCGAGGAGATCCTCTCGTGGTGCGAAGGTCGTGTGCCGGCATTCGCGATCCCCCGGTACGTCCGCCTCACGGACGAGCTTCCGAAGACACCGTCGGAAAAGGTACGTAAGACCGACCTCCGCGACGAGGGAATCACTCCCGATACATACGACCGCGCCGCGGTTCGTGACACCGACCGCTCCGCGGTCCCCGTGGTCTGACGCCGAGGAAGGTTTGGAAGATGGACTTCACCACGAACGAAACCCACGAAGAGATCCGCCAGGGAATTCGCGAACTGTGTAAACGATTCCCCGACGAATACTGGGCCGAGCACGATAGTTCCCATGAATTCCCGTGGGAGTTCTACAACGCCATGGCCGACGGCGGCTGGATGGGTCTCACGGTGCCGGAGGAGTACGGCGGCGGGGGGCTCGGCGTCACGGAGGCCGCGATCGTCGAACGTGAGATCGCGGCGTCGGGCGCCGGGATGGGCGGGTGCAGTGCCGTTCACATCGGCATCTTCGGATTCGAACCGATCATCCACCACGGCTCCGAGGAGATGAAGCGAAAGTACCTGCCGCGCGTCGTCACGGGTGAACTCCACACATCGTTTGCCGTCACCGAACCCGACGCCGGTACCGACACCACCAATATCCGGACCTTTGCGAAGAAGGTCGACGGCGGCTGGGTCGTGTCCGGTAAGAAGGTGTGGATCACGAAGGCGCAGGAAGCCGAACGCATGCTCCTGCTGTGCCGCACGAGCCCCCGTGACGAGAATGCCAAACGCACCGCCGGCATGACACTGATGTTCGCCGAAATGGACCGCAGCAAGGTCCAGATCCGCCCGATCCCGAAGATGGGCCGCAATGCGGTCGATACCAACGAGTTGTTCATCGACGAGCTGTTCGTCGCGGACGAAGATGTCGTGGGTGAGGTCGGGCACGGGTTCCGCACAATTCTCGGTGGCCTGAACGCCGAACGGGTCATCTCCGCGAATGCGGCTCTCGGTATCGGCGAAGCCGCGCTCCGGCGGGGTGTCGAGTATGCGAAGCAGCGTGAGGTGTTCGGGCGTCCGATCGGCCAGAACCAGGGCATCGCCTTCCAGCTCGCCGAGGCGCGTATCCGTCTCGACGCCGCGGCGGCGGTGCTCGACAAGGCGAGCTGGATGGTGGACCAGGGCTTGCCCTGCGGTCGGGAGGCGAACGCAGCGAAGTTCCTGTGTGCCGAAGCGGGCTTCTATGCCGCGGACGTCGCGTTGCAGACCCACGGCGGATTCGGCTATGGCAAGGAGTTCCACGTCGAGCGCTACTTCCGTGAGGCGCGGTTGATGCGGATCGCTCCGATCAGCCAGGAAATGGTCCTCAACTACACCGCCGAGCACGTGCTGGGCCTGCCGCGAAGCTACTAGGAGACACCGTGCAGCCGTATCGTTCGATTCTGTTCGTGCCGGGGCATCGCCCGAAGTGGGTGGCCAAGGCGATCGCCGCAGGGGCCGACTGCGTCGTGCTCGATCTCGAGGACTCGGTGCCGGCCGCAGAGAAGGAGGCCGCCCGCGCGACTGTGGCCGAATCCATCGGCCGGGTGCGGGAAACCAATTCGGAGGTCGGCCTTTTCGTCCGCGTCAACCCGCTTGCGACACGGCTGACCGGCGCCGACCTCGAAGCTGTCGTAGTGCCCGGACTGACCGGCATCTTCGCACCGAAGATCGAGCAGGCGACCGATGTGCTCCGATACGATGCGCTGCTCGATCACTTCGAATTGCGCAATGGTGTCGACGGCCTCGAATACATCGTGCCGGTAGAGACGGTCAAGGCCATCCAGAACTGTCGGGAAGTGGCGTCGGCGTCGCCCCGGGTCGGGGCGATGATCGGGCCGTCGGCCGAACACGCCGACATCGCGCGTGAGGTCGGCTACGAATGGACGCCCGAAGGGCAGGAGACCCTGTACCTGCGCAGCCGAGTACTTCTCGCATGCCGGGAAGCAGGCATCCACGCGCTGACAGGCCTGTGGGAGGATCTCGAAAACCTGGACGGTCTCCGCGAATTCGCGGTGCGTGGTCGGCAACTGGGCTTCCGCGGGATGATCGCGATCCATCCGACGCACGTCGACACCGTCAACGAAGTATTCAGTCCCTCGCAGGAGGACCTCGCGTTCTACCGTGGCCTGGCCGAAGCCTACGAAAAGGCAGAGGCCGAAGGCGTGGGTGCCCTCCGGTATCGAGGCCTCCACATCGACAAGGCCCATTACGACAAGGCAATTCAATGGCTCGACCGGGCCGAGACGATCCTACGGAAGGGTGAGCGCTGATGCGCGGGTTGTACTTCGAAGAGTTCGAGGTGGGGAAGCACTACAAGCACGCTCTGACACGCACGGTGACAGAGATGGACAACGTCCTGTTCACCTCGCTGACGATGAACGTGCAGCCGCTGCACCTCGACGAGGAGTTCGCGAAGACCACGATCCACGGTCAACGCGTCATGAACAGCCTGTTCACCGTCGCGTTGATCGGTGCGTTCCATGTCCCGGAGTTGACGATGGGTACGACCCTGGGCAACCTCGGCTACGACAAGGTGAAGTTCCCCCACCCGGTCTTCCACGGCGACACCCTCCGTGCCGAGACCACGATCCTGAAGAAGCGCGAATCCGAGAGCCGCACCGACAGCGGCATCGTGTGGTTCGAGCACAAAGGATTCAACCAGCGCGACGAACTCGTCTGCCTGCTCGAGCGCGTCGGCCTGATGATGAAGTGCCCCGCAACCGAGGAAGGTGCCTGATGACTACAGCAGCAGAGACCGAATTCCCTTTGAAGGACTGGGTTCCCGAGACCCGCACACTGCTCTTGGGCGGCCGTGAGGTCGAACCCGCCGGTGAGACCTGGGACGTGTACAACCCTGCGACCGAGGGCGTCATCGCCACCGTCGGCGGGGCCTCCCTCGATCAGGTCGACGCTGCCGTCTCGGCGGCACGGGAAGCATTTCCGGCGTGGTCCGCGCTGAGCGGCGAGGAACGGTCCCGCTATATCCACCGGTTCGCCGACGTGCTCGAGAAGGCGGCCGACCGGTTGCTGCCCTCCATCGTCAACGAGGTGGGCACACCGGTGGCGCTCGCAGAGTATCTGCAGGTCAAGATGGCCGTCGACGAACACCTACGCTGGGCGGCCGAAGCCGCGAAGACCGACCGCACGATCCACCTCGGCGAGTACGACAAGCCGGTGCCGACGATGAGCGATGTCGTGTACGAGCCGGTCGGTGTGGTCGCTGCGATCACCGGCTACAACTACCCGCTCAACCTCGCGATCTTCAAGTTCGGTGCTGCACTGGCTGCCGGCTGCACCGTGGTGCTGCTGCCGTCACCGCGGACCCCGCTGACCACGCTGTTCCTCGGCGACCTCATCCGCGAGGCCGGGCTCCCTCCGGGCGTGATGAACGTTGTCATCGGTGGCGCCGATGTGGGGCAGCGTTTGTCGTCGCATCCCGGCGTCGATCGCGTCTCGTTCACCGGATCCGACTGCGTGGGCGCCAAGATCATGGAGCAGGCCGCGGCCAACCTCGCTGGTGTGACCCTCGAGCTCGGGGGGAAGTCGCCCAATATCGTGCTTCCGGGTGTCGATGTGCAGAAGATCGCCGTGGAGATGCACCTGCGATGGTCCCGCAACGGCGGGCAGGGTTGTGCGGCGCTGGCACGACTGCTGGTCCACGAGGCCGTGTACGACGAGTTCCTCGAGGCCGGCGCCTCCGCGTTCGACCAGATGGTCGTCGGCGATCCGTGGGACCGTGCCACCAATATCGGTCCCATGATCCGCCCCGACCACCAGGGCCGGGTCCGGGGATTCATCGAGGATTCGGTCGCCGAGGGCGGCAAGAAACTGCTCGAAGTCACCAAACCGCTTCCGGACAAGGGATGGTACGTCAATCCCGTACTGCTGGGCGGTCTTTCGCCCGACTCCCGCGCCGTCCAGGAGGAGATCTTCGGGCCCGTTGCGGTGATTCTGCCGTTCAAGGACACCGAGGAAGCCATCCGACTCGCGAACGACACACCCTACGGTCTCGCCGCCAACGTCTGGTGTGACGATCCGGTCGAGGCCCGCCGGGTCGCCGAGAAGATCCGCGCCGGCACGGTGTGGATCAACGGGGGTGGCGCGATGCGTCCGGACGCACCCTTCGGTGGCTACGGAAAGTCGGGTATCGGGCGCGAGCTGGGTGAGTGGGGCATGCGCGAATACCTCGAGGTCAAGCACATCCAGTGGCGGATCTGATCCGCTAGCAAAGGTATTCGGCATTAGATTGAGGAGACGACGATGAACGCATCCGGTGTTGGCCCCCTCGCGGGCATCAAGGTGCTCGAGCTGGGGACGATGTACGCCGCGCCCACCGCGGGGCGCATGCTCCGCGACTTCGGCGCGGATGTCGTCAAAGTCGAGGATCCCGCGACGGGCGACTACGCCCGGCAATGGGTGCCGCAGAAGGAAGGCTTGTCGCTGGGATTCTCGAGGCTCAACGCCGGCAAGAAGTCTCTCGGCATCGACCTGCGATCCGAACAGGGCCGGGAGCTCGTGCGCAAGCTCGCGGCGGACGTGGACGTCGTTGTCGAGTCGTTCCGTCCCGGCCGGCTCGAGGAATGGGGTCTGGGCTACGAGACGCTCAGTGCCGAGAATCCCGGACTCGTCCTGGCGCGCGTGTCGGGCTTCGGTCAGACCGGGCCGAACCGGACGCTGCCCGGCTTCGGCACCGTGGCGGAAACGGCCAGCGGTTTCGCTCACGTCAACGGCTGGCCGGACTCGCCTCCGACATCTCCGCCGTTCGGTTTTGCCGACTCGATCGCCGGCCTGTCGGCAGCGATGGGTGTATCGATGGCCCTGTACAAGCGGGAACGTACCGGACAGGGCGACGTGGTCGACGTCGCCCTGTACGAACCGCTGATGTTCATCATCGGCGACATGTTCCTGCGCTACACGGCTCTGGGGGAAATCCAGCAGCGCATCGGAAACGCGACCGGCGCGGCGTCGCCGCGCGGCATCTACGAGGCGCAGGACGGACGATTCCTGTCCATCGCGGCTTCCAACCAGGGCATTGCCAAGAGGCTGTTCGCCGCGATGGGCAAGCCCGAGATCATCGAGGATCCTCGCTTCGCGACCAACGCTGCCCGCCTCGAGAACAACGACGAGGTGCAGGCGTTCGTCAAGGAATGGGTCGGTTCGATGCCGCGGGCGACGGTCCTGGAAACCCTCGAGAAGTTCGAGGTCGTGTCCGCGCCGGTCAATGACGCGGCGGATGTGGTGGCGGATCCGCACTTCCAGGAACGCACCCTCGTCGAGATCACCGGCAACGACATCATGAAGGGTGTGCTCACCCCCGGTCCGGTGTTGCACCTGCAAAGCTACGACGGACCCGCCTACGACGGTGTTCCCACCATCGGCGAGCACACCCACGAGGTACTGGCCGAGCGGCTCGGCCTGACGGCCGATGATCTCGGCGCGCTCATGGCAACCGGGGTGATCAGCGCAGCCTGATCGTCGTCCCGGGGCTCACGTACCCGATCGTTTCCCGCACTCCGCGAACCGGATCGAACTCTGCTCGAGGTCGATCCGGCTCCGGGTGTGCCCCGCTGCGGCGGCCGACGTACCAGGAGGAGGGCACATGCGCTTGACCATCGGATCCGGATCGGCCTACGCCAACGACCGACTCGAGACCGCCGCCGCGATGGCGGACAGCGGATGCGTCGGCTACATGGGATTCGACTGTCTCGCCGAACGCACCATGGCTCTTGCACAGATCCGCAGGATGAACGATCCTGCCGCGGGGCAGGACGAGCGGATCGGCGCCCTCGTCCCGATTTTGAAGTCGTTCCTCGAATCGGGTGGGCGGGTCGTGGGGAACTTCGGGGCAGCCAATCCGGACGCGGCGGCCGCGGACTTCGGTGCCGGTCTCGCTCGGCTGGGCATCACGGGCACCCGCATCGGCATCATCCGCGGCGACGATGTTCGCGACACCGTCGTCTCGCAAGACCTCGACCTGCCCGAACTCGGCACGAGCACCCGTGCGCTCGGCGAACGGATCGTGTCGGCCAATGCGTACATCGGTGCCGACCCGGTCGTCGACTGTCTGCAGCAGGACGCGCAGATCGTCCTCGGTGGGCGACTGGCAGACCCGTCGTTGTTCGTCGGCCCGATCTGTCACGAACTCGGCTGGGCTCTCGACGACTGGGACCGGGTGGCGCAGGCGACGCTCGCGGGTCATCTCCTCGAATGCGGGGTGCACAGCACCGGCGGAAACTTCGAGGACCCGCCGTATCGTGTGGTCCCCGATCCACACAATCTGAGCTTTCCGTTCGCCGAGATCGACGACGACGAACTGATCGTCACCAAACTCGACGGCACCGGTGGTGTCGTGGACCTGCGCACGACACGCACCCAGCTCTACTACGAAATACACGACCCCACAATCTATCTCACACCCGATGTCGTAGCCGACTTCAGCGGTGTACGCCTCGAGGAGGTGGGCAAGGACCGCGTTCGCCTGTCCGGAGCCCGAGGTTCCGCGCGACCGGACACTCTCAAGGTGCTCGTCGGTGTCGACCTCGGATACAAGGCGGTCGCCGAAATCTCCTACGGCGGCCCGGGCTGTGTCGACCGAGCTCGCCGCGCGGAGGAAATCGTGCGAAAGCGTCTCGAACCGATACGGGACCGAATCGACGAACTGCGCATCGAACTACACGGCGTGAACACGCTTTTCGGCGACCGAATGCGCGGCGGTGAACCGGCCGAGGTCCGGTTGAGGCTCGCTGCTCGCGCGCTCGATCACGATGTCGCCAAGGCTGCGGCCTACGAGATCGAATACCTGTACTTCGGGCCCGCCGGCGGCGGCGGGGTGGTCACCTCGGTCGTGCCCGCAATCGTGGTCACACCTGCTCTGCTGCCGCGCAGCGAAGTGCCCCTGTCCGTGGAGGTGATCTCCGCATGAAACTGCGTTCGATGGCGTACAGCCGCTCCGGAGACAAGGGCGACATCAGCAACATCTGTGTGTTCCCCCACGACGACCGCGACTTCGAGTGGCTCCGCGAGGTGCTCACCGCCGAACTCGTCGCGAAGACGTTCGGGGATCTCGTGGCCGGCGACGTGACACGGTACGAGATACCCGTCAACTGCTGCTTGAACTTCGTGCTCACGCGCGCCCTCGCGGGCGGTGTCTCGAAGTCGCTTCGTGTCGACCCGCACGGGAAGTCGTACCAGTCGCTGATCCTGGACATCGACCTGCCGGAGCGAGGGGAGCAGTCATGAGCCGCACTCTGCAGGAAGCCGCCCTGTACGGCGAGTCCCTGTACATCGACGGCCGGTGGGAAGCGGGACAGGGCGCGATCGTGGAGTCGGTCGATCCGGCCACGGAAAAGGTCCTTGCCCGGCACCGATGTGCCGACGAATTCCAGGCCGCCCTTGCGGTGACGGCCGCGCGCCGAAGTGTCGAGAGCGGGGAATGGCGCACCGCCGACCCCGACCGGCGCGCCAAGGTGTTGCGCCGGCTCGCCGACCTGATCGACGAACACACCGACGAACTCGTCGACCTCGTCGTGCGGGAGGTCGGATCGCCGATCACCTTGGCACGCGCCCTGCAGGTCGGCCAGCCGGCAGTGAACCTGAGGTGGTTCGCGGACGCCGCGCTCCGCGGTCCACGCGGTGGGTACCGGGAACGGCTCCCCGGTATTCGCGGCGCGGTCTCGTCGGAGAGCGTGCTCGTGCGTGAGCCGATCGGTGTGGTGGCGGCGATCGTGCCGTACAACTATCCGCTGAACATGATCTCGTGGAAGGTCGCGCCTGCGCTCGCAGCAGGATGCAGCGTCGTGCTGTTGCCGTCGCCGCGCGGAGCGCTCTCGGCGCTGGCGTTCATGCGCCTCGCCGACGAAGCCGGGCTCCCACCCGGCGCCCTCAACCTGGTCCTCGGCGGTGCGGAGGTGGGAACCGTCCTCAGCTCCCATCCCGACGTGGACATGGTCAGCTTCACCGGCTCGTCCGTGGTCGGCTCCGCGGTGATGGCGCAGGCCGCCGCCACTCACAAGAAGGTGGTGCTCGAACTCGGCGGCAAGTCGCCGAACATCCTGTTGCCCTCCGCAGATCTCCGGTCGGCGGTCGGGCCGTCCATTCTGCGCTTCTGCCGCAATGCAGGCCAAGGCTGCGGCGCCACGACACGTATCCTCGTGCCCGAGGATCGTGTCGACCAGTTCGTGGATCTGGCAGCAGGTTTCATCGACGAGGCCGTTCCCACCGGGGATCCGTTCGACGAGCGTACCGAGGTCGGCCCTCTCATCTCGGCCGAGCATTTCGACCGGGTTCGCGGCTACCTCGACCGGGCGGTCGCCGCCGGAGGCCGCGTCGCGGTCGCCGGAGAGCGCCCTGCCGGTCCCGGATGGTTCCTGCCCCCGACCCTGGTCACCGGTGTCTCCAACGACGCCGAGATCTGCCGCGACGAACTGTTCGCTCCAGTCGCGGTGATCCTGCCTTACCGGACTGTCGACGAGGCCGTCGCGATCGCCAATGACTCCCCTTACGGACTCAATGCGAGCGTCTTCGGTGAGCTGGACGAAGCCCTCGCGGTCGCGGGGCGGCTCGACGCCGGCACGGTCGCGATCAACGGCGGCGGCCCGATGCGTCCCGACGTGCCGTGGGGCGGGTCCAAGCGCAGTGGCACCGGTGTCGAGATGGGCGAGGACGGGTTTGCGGAGTTCTTCCGGATCAAGCACCTCAACTGGCAGGTGCCGTCGTGATTCCCGGTGCCGCGCACGCGCCTGCGTACCCGCTGGCCGTGGAGCCCGCCCCCGGTGACGATATCCACGCGGCGTTCGGGGACCGGACCGTGCCGTGGCTTCTCGGCCGATACCGCAATGCGCAACCCGGCAAGATCTTTCTCACGTGGGAACCCCACACCGATGCGCTTGCGCAGCACTGGACTTACGAGGAGTTCGGCGCCGCCGTGGACCGGCTCGCCGCCGGACTACAGGCCCGCGGTATCGACCCCGGCGACCGTGTCGTGCTGCTGATGGACAACTGCCCCGATTTTCTCGTCGCGTGGTCGGCGATCGTGTCGATCGGTGCGGTCGCGGTATGCCTCAACACCCGAAGCAGCGCCGACGAACTCGCCTACTTCGACGAACACTGCGCGCCCCGAGGGGCGATCGTCCAAACGCGTATGGCGGAGACACTCACCGCTTCGATGCCGGGGCTGTCGTGGCTCGCCACGACGACCGGCACCGAGGCGTTCGACGACTCCGTGGGGACTGCTGCGGCGGACGGCACGCTCGCACAGCTCACAGAAATCGCGCCGACCCCGGCACCGGTGGTGATCGACCCACTGGCGCCGGCCACCATCCAGTACACGTCGGGGACCACGGCCCGGCCCAAGGCCGTGGTCTGGACGCACGCGAACTGCCTGTGGGCAGGACGCACGAACGCCGCCCACGCCGGGTTGCGCCACGATGACGTCGGGCTGATCACGCTGCCGTTGTTCCATACGAATGCTCTGGGTTATTCGTTTCTCGGCCTGCTGTGGGTCGGCGCGAGCATCGTGCTCACCCCCGGGTTCTCGGCGTCACGCTTCTGGGACGTCTCGGTCCGGAATCGGTGCACATGGGTCTCGGTCGTTTCGTTCATGCTCCGTGCCCTCGGCGAGCGGCCCGTCCCCGACGATCACTGCTACCGGCACTGGTCGGGTAGTTCGACCGTGATGTGGGGGTCGAGCGGCATTCGCACGACCGGATGGTTCGGCATGACCGAGACGGTGTCCCATCCGGTCGTGAGCGAACTGGCCCACCCCGACCCCGACGGGTCGATGGGGCGACCCGCCCCCGAGTACGCCGTGGCCGTGGTCGACGAGGACGGTCGCCCGGTCGAGACCGGCACCGTCGGCGAACTGTGGGTGCGAGGCACCGCGGGGGTGTCGCTGTTCGCGGGCTACTACCGCAACAACGACGCGACACGCGAGGCCTTCACCTCGACCGGATGGTTCCGCACCGGCGACCGCGTGCGTCAGAACCACGCCGGACGCCTCTGGTACGTCGAACGGGCGAAGGACATGCTCAAGGTCGGTGGCGAGAACGTCGCAGCCGCCGAAGTCGAGCGGGTCGTGTCGACCGTCGACGGCGTGCGGGAGGTCGCGGTCGTTGCCGCACCCGACCGCATGCTCGGCGACGTACCGGTCGCATTCGTCATCCCGCTTGCGCACGTCGAACCGGACGCGCTCCTGTCCGACATCGAGCACACGTGCGCGCACATGCTGGCGGACTTCAAACGTCCGCGCCGTATCCACCTCGTCGAAGAAATGCCCCGATCGACGCTGAACAAGATCGCCAAGGCGCGCCTGCGGGCGTGGCTGGCCGAACCGACGGGGACAGCACCGACGGGATAGGAGAACCTACATGGAACTCGGCGTGATCCTCGGCGACGTGCACAGCACACTGTCCCCGCGGGAACATCTCGACGGCCTGCTGCGGCAGGTCGAGGCGGCGCAACGCAACGGCGTGCGATACATCGTGATGGGCCATCACTACCTCTACGGCAATCTGCGCTGGCTTCAGCCGATCCCGACGCTCGCAAGGCTCGCTGCCGAACTCGATCCCGGTGTGCGGATCGGCACGATGGTGGTGCAGGTCCCCCTGTTCCACCCGGTTGCGCTCGCCGAAGAACTCGCGACGCTCGACATCCTCACCCGCGGGCAACTCGTCGTGGGGGCCGGGGCCGGATATCGACGCGAGGAATTCACCGCCTTCGGAGTGGATTTCGAGCAACGGTTCGCGATGATGGACGAGGCACTGCAGATCGTCCGGATGCTGTGGACCCAGGACGAGGTCACCTTCCACGGACGGTTCTGGACCCTCGACGGGGTACAGACCCACATTCGTCCGTGGCAGGATCCGCACCCGCCGATCTGGATCGGAGCCCTGCGCGATTCGGGTGTGCGGCGTTCGGCGCGCCTCGGCGACGCCTGGCCGGTGACCCCGGAAACTCGGACTTCCGATATGCGGCGCATGTTCGACGTGTACGCCAAGGCCCGTCGCAAGCACGGCCTGCCACTGGTGTCTCGTCATCCGTTGCGGCGAGAGATCGTGCCGGGAGCCACGACCGAGGACGCTTTCCGACGGTTCGAGTCGATGGCACGTGACCGGCTGCTGGCGTACGCCCGGCGCGAACTGGTCACGCGCGACACGGAGGCGCTGACAGCACGGTTCCGGCAGGTCGCGGAGAAGGAAGCGATCATCGGCACTCCGGACGAATGCCTCACTCAGCTAAGGGATCTCGCCGCGCAGGCTCCGGTGGATCCGGTGATCGTGCGCGCACAGTGGCCCGACATGACTTCGGACGACGTCGTGGCCTACCTCGACGATCTCGGCCGCGACATCGTCCCCGGCCTCGACGAGATCGTCTCGATCGACGCCCGTTCGCTCGAGACCCACGCGGAGAGCGAGCACCCGACCCCGACAGGAGCGGCGAGATGACTCTGGACGATCGGCTCAGCGGAAAGAATTGTCCCGTTGTCGACTTCGACCACAACTCCGCCGACCACGCTGCCGATCCGGTCGGCTCGTATCGCCGGTTGCGCGAACTCGCACCGGTCGTCCACACGCCCCACCATGGTGGATTCTGGGTGTTCACCGATTACGAGAGCGTGTTCGAGGCCGCACGCGACGACCGGACCTTCTCCTCGGCGCGGTGTCCCTATGGCGGTGAGGGCCTGGCCACGGTCATCCCCAAGACTCCCGTCAACCATCACATCCCCGTCGAACTCGACCCACCCGATCATCGCAAGTACCGCAAGCTGATCAATCCGTTGATGTCCCCGGCCGCAGTCGAACACCTGCGTCCCATGATCGAGAAGTACACGACGTGGTTCATCGACCGCGTCATCGAGGACGGCCGGTGCGACTTTGCGTCGGTCATCGGTGTGCCCGCGGTGGTGACAATCGATTGGCTCGGATTGCCGCCGCAGGACTGGGAGCGTTACGCCCACGCACACCATGCCGCGCTGTCGGAACTTCCAGGCACACCGGAGTTCGACCATGCGATCGATGTCGAATTCCCGTGGATGGAAGCGCAGCTGAGATCGGCGATCGCGGAGCGTCGCACCGATCCGCGCGACGATGTGCTGTCACGGCTGGTGGCGTCCGAGGTGGACGGGCGCCCCGTGACCGATGATGAGGTGTTCGCGATCGCGGAGTTGTTGATCTCGGGAGGTGTCGGTACCACCGCCTCGCTCATCGGCCAGACGTTGATGTATCTCGACGGCAACCGTGCGCTCCGTCGGATCCTGATCGAGAACCCGCAGAAGATTCCCCGCGCGATCGAGGAGTTCCTCAGGGTGTTCGCTCCTACTCAGGCATTGGCACGTACGGTTACTCGCGACACCGAGTTCGCCGGCCATCGTTTCCGTACCGGCGACCGGGTGCTTCTCGGCTGGGCGTCGGCCAACCGTGACACCAGGGCGTTCGCCGATCCCGACACCGTCGACATCGAACGCTGGCCGAACCGGCACACGTCGTTCGGGATGGGGGTTCATCGCTGCGCAGGCTCTCACCTCGCCCGCGCGCTGTCGGTCGAC
Source organism: Rhodococcus chondri (assembly GCF_036327435.1). Classification (NCBI taxonomy): domain Bacteria; kingdom Bacillati; phylum Actinomycetota; class Actinomycetes; order Mycobacteriales; family Nocardiaceae; genus Rhodococcus; species Rhodococcus chondri. The sequence goes on from NZ_JAUZMZ010000001.1 coordinate 117,473, forward strand.
ATGCTCGGCCGGATCCTCGCCCGCATGCCGGACTACGAGATCCTCCACGGACAGGTGGTGCCGTTTGCGCACCAAGCGGTCAATCCTGGGTGGAAGAGTATTCCGGCCCGGTTCACGCCGGGTCGCCGGATCGGATCCGGCGATGGACCGTACCTGCCGTCCGCCGGTGAGTAACTGGCACTCAACATGTTTCGGAACGACCGCGTTTCCGGGAACGTTGACACAAGACGCCCTATTGTGAGCATAATCATACGCATCAATCCTGTGGTACTTGCCTTTCGCTGACGCGGAGGCGAAGAGAAGGGCGGCTGCACAGTGGGATTCGACGACATGGTCGTTCTCGTCACCGGTGCTGCGAGAGGTCAGGGACGCAATCACGCGGTGCGCTTCGCGAGTGAAGGCGCCCGCATCATCGCTCTCGACCTCTGCGCGCCCGTGAGCGGAGCCCCGTACGACATGGCTACACGTGCGGACCTGGACGAGACAGTCCGGCTGGTCGAGGCCGAAGGCGGGCAGATTCACGCCGCGGAGGCGGACGTCCGCGACTCCGCGGCGGTTGCCGACGTCCTGGCGAAGGGTGTCGAGCGCTTCGGCCGCCTCGACGTCGTCATCGCGAATGCGGGTATCGCGGGGAGCTTTCCGGTCGAAGACCTTACCGATGAGATATGGCGCGACATGATCGACATCAACCTCACCGGCGTGTGGAACACGGTCAAGGCATCCGTTCCGCACCTGCGTGCCGGGGGGAGGGGTGGGAGTGTCGTTCTCATCAGCTCGATTGCGGGCCTGAAGGGGCTTCCCAACAATGCCCATTATGCCGCCGCGAAACACGGTGTACTCGGCATCATGCGAAGCCTTTCGAACGAGTTGGGCCCCGACAGGATTCGGGTCAATGCGGTGTTGCCCACCAATGTCGAAACACGCATGCTGCTCAACGACGCCATCTACAAACTGTTCCTTCCCGACGCGGAGAACCCCACCCGCGACGAGGTCGAACCGCTCTTCCACGGCATGCATGCGCTCGACGTTCCGTTCGTGCAACCCGACGACGTGAGCAACGCGGTGCTCTTCCTCGCCGGCGCGCAGTCACGCTACGTCACAGGTATTGCCATGCCGATCGACGCCGGCGCTCTGGTGAAGTGATGGCCGACCAGGAAAAGACCGGTAGCTCCGGGCATTCCACCGATGCATTCGAAATCGGGCAATTGGTGGCACGCTACGCCCTGGCCATCGACGATCACGATACGGACGCACTGGCGGAGATGTACGTGCCCGACGCAGAATTCATCGGCCTCTCGGACACGCCCCAAGGCAGAAGCGAAATCGTCCGCTACGTGCGGGAGGCGCTCACCGGATACGACGCGGTCAGTGTGCACACACCGCATTCGAGCGTCGTGGACTTCGCGGACGACGATACGGCGTACGGCATCGTGCCCTGTCACGTCGAGTTCGCGCAGGACGGCGTGCAGATGATCCTGGCCGTCCGGTACTACGACCGATACGTCAGGCACGACGGACGGTGGCGTTTCGGCTCACGCCGGCTCGAAGTTCGCTACGCGTCGCCGGTCGATGGGTACAGCACCGTCCTCACGACGGCACCGGCTCGGCTCTGAGAGAGGAATTGCGATGCGCAAATACGAGGAAGCGGATACCTACGACATCGTCGTGCTCGGGAGCGGCGCCGCGGGACTGTGCGCGGCGCTGTCTGCGGCCCGCTGTGGCGCACGTGTCGGCGTGTTCGAGAAGGGTGAGCTGCTCGGCGGGACCACATGCCTGTCGAGTGCTGTGGCATGGCTGCCGAACAATCGGTACGCGAGCGAGGCGGGTATCGCCGATTCGCGAGAGCAGGCTCTCGCATATCTCGAGTCCCTGTCGCACGGGATGATCCTCCCCGAACTGGCGGAGGCGTTCGTCGATACCGTTCCGGAACTGCTGGACTGGCTCGACACGACTCCGCTGAAGATGCGGCTGGTCCCCGGCTACCCCGATTACCACCCCGAACGGTCGGGTGGATTGCCTTCCGGCGGAAGGTCCCTCGAGCCAGAACTGTTCGGCTTCATCGATCTCGGAAGATGGGAGGACAAACTTGTCGGAGTGCCGCGTCGCATGACCGTCGGTGAAACCCCCATCGGCGGAGGCACCGGGCATCTCGAGCATGAAGTGCTCGAAGAGCGGGAACGCGATCGGGTCGAAGGACTGGGTAGGGGAATGGTCGCCGCGCTGCTCCAGGGCTGCCTCGACGAGGGCGTCGCCGTGCATACGGAACATCGCGGGGTGCGACTACTCCAGGACGAGTCGGGCCGCGTGAACGGTGTGCGGTTCGAAACCGAAACCGGGTCGCGGGATGTAAACGCCCGCGGCGGTGTCGTACTCGCGACCGGTGGTTTCGAATGGGACAGCGCACTGCGCCGAGATTTCCTGCGCGGACCGATCGAGCATCCGGCCACCGTACCCACCTCCACCGGAGACGGACTGCGAATGGCGATGCGTGTCGGCGCGCAGCTCGGCAATATGCGTGAAGCGTGGTGGGCGCCCGTCGCGGTCATTCCCGGTCGAGAGGCCAACGGCGTGCAGGCGGTGCAGCTCGTTCACCGCGAACGCACCGCGCCGCACTCGATCATGGTCAACCGTCTCGGGCGGCGCTTCACCAACGAGGCGACCAACTACAACGCGCTCGGTGGCGCGTTCCACCAGCTCGACGCGCACGAGTTCGCCTATCTCAATCAGCCCTGCTGGCTGATCTTCGACGCCGACCACCTCGAAAAGTATGGTGCGTTCGGAGCGGCCCCGGGCACCGACGCGCCGGAGTGGGTGGTACGCGCCGACACTGCGGCCGATCTGGCGCAGCGAATCGATGTTCCCGCGGACGCCCTCGAAGCGACTCTCGACAAGTGGAACGCGGACGTCGCACGTGGACGCGACAGCGAGTTCCTCAGGGGCGAAAGCATCTACGATGGCTTCGTCGGAGACAAGTCCGAGTACCCGGGCGTGGGTTCGACGCTCGGTACGGTCGCTCGTGCACCGTTCTACGCGGTCAGGATTCACAGCAGCACGCTGGGTACGAAGGGCGGCCCCCGCACCGACGGTGACGGCGCGGTCCTCGACGTCGACGACCGGGTGATCGAGGGCCTGTTCGCTGCGGGCAACGTCATGGCAGCGCCGACAGGCATGGTGTACGGCGGCGCCGGTGGAACCCTCGGACCGGCGCTGGTCTTCGGATATCGGGCCGGGCGGGCTGCGGCGCGTGGCGCAGATCGGACGCTCGGGTCCTCGTCCGGATCGGTCGATGCCCTCGGCGAGCCGGCCTCGGCTTGACGGTTCAGCGGAGCGACCGGTACGCGTCGGCGACGATGTCCAACGCGTGCCGGATCTGCTCCGGACCGACCGTATACGGAAGTCGAAGGTAGCGTTCGAAGGCGGCGTGTACCCCGAACTGAGGCCCGGCGACAAGCAGCACTCCTCGCTGAAATGCGGCGGTACACAGTTGCGTCGACACCGGGCGTGGCATTTCCACCCAGACGGTCATACCCCCACGATTGGGGTACACGCGCCAATCGGGCAGAGTCCGCGCCAGGGCATCGAGCAGTACTGCTCTGCGTTCGCGTAACGAATCACGTCGGCGTTCGAGGATCTCGGGAGCCGACAACAGTTGGACGGCGGCAAGTTGGTCGGGCATCGACGTTCCGAGGTCGAATCCTGTCCGATACCCGAGCTGTTCCGTCCATCTTCGGCGGTTTGCACCTCGGTCTGGTCTACTCGATCCTCGGTGTGGTGACGGCCGAACTGATCGCCTCACGGAGCGGGGTGGGGCAGCTGCTGCAAAAGTACGCGGGGTTGTTCCAGACCGCGGAGATGTATGCCGTACTGATCTCCTTGCCGTGGTTGCGGGGCTGATCAACGCCGGCATGACTCGCCTCGAGAGCACGATTCTGCGATGGCAGCCCGATCAGCCGTGACGAGTACTTGCGCGACACCCCCGGCGCGGAGTCCTATGGGACGCGCGCCGGGGGTGTGCGTGTCGTCAGCCGGGTCTGACCACACACCGGAAGCCGATGTGTCCCGTCGACGAATCCTCACTCCGACCCTGCCGGGCCGCCGGTCGGTACCTCAGGCAGTAGTTCGGTGCGCACAGGTGTGAACCACCTTTGATCACTCGGCGTGGTCGCGGTGCGTCGACCGGGTGTTCGGCCACGGTGATCCGAGGGTTCCGCGGTATGCAACATGCGGATGCGGGTGCCACGTTCTTGCCGCTGCTGGCGTGGTCGCCGGTGAAATAGTCGACCGTCCACTCCCAGACATTTCCCGCCATATCGTGCAGGCCATACGGATTGGGCGGAAAGGCGTGCACGGGGGAGGTGCGGCAGTAACCGTCCTCCTCCAAGTTCTGCCACGGGAACTCCCCCTGTCACACGTTCGCTCGCGGACCGCCGGGCAGGTCTTCGTCACCCCAGACGAAATGCTTGCCCTCGAAGCCGCCGCGGGCCGCGAATTCCCCTCCGCCTCGGTCGGTAGGTCCTTGCCGGCCCATTGTGCGTACGCGAGTGCGTCGTCGTGGGAGACGTGCGTGACCGGATGGTCGTCCCGGTTGTCGCATGTGCTGCCGTGCCCTCCGGATGTCGCCAGTCCGCGCCCGGCGTCCACGACCACCATCGGGTGTAATCGTTCGAGCGGCACCGGATGGTCCGGCGGATCGAAGACCAGTGATCCCGATACGAGCAGTTCTGCGGGGGCGTCGGGGAAATCGGCCGGATGGGGCGAGATCTCCGCGGTCGTCACGTATCCCGTCGCGACGGTGAACTTCCGGAACTCCGCGACGGTCACGGGGTGGACGTCCATCCAGAAGCCGTCGACGCCGACGTGATGAACGGGTCGTTCCTCCGGGTAGAAGTGGGCGGAACCCATCGCAAAGGTGCCACCCGGGATGTGTTGCATCGTGGCAAGGAGATCGGTGGGGGCGGACGCTCCGCAGCGGTCGAATTGTCCTGGTTCCATGTGAGCTCCTTGGAGGCGTCGTCCCGCAAGCGGGACTTTCGGATCTCGCTGTGCAACTAGATAATAATGATGATAAGCATTAAAGTGTCGTCGGTCACACCATTACAAGAATCGGAACGGAGCGCACATGGGGCGGGTAAACGACAAGGTCGCGCTGGTCACGGGTGCTGCGCGAGGTCAGGGCCGATCGAATGCCGTTCGTCTTGCCGAAGAAGGCGCCGACGTCGTCATCCTCGACTCCTGTAAGGACATCGACACCGTCGACTATCCGCTCGCCACCACCGACGACCTCGACGAGACGCGCCGTCTTGTCGAAGCCACCGGCCGCCGGTGCCTCTCCCGGGTTGCCGACGTCCGTGATCAGGACGCCCTGGATCTTCTCGTTTCCGATGCGGTCGAGCAGTTCGGCAGGATCGACATCGTCAGTGCCAACGCCGGCATCGTCAGCTTCACGCCCACGTGGCACCTCAGCGACGAGGAGTGGCAGAACGTCATCGATGTCAATCTCACCGGTGTCTTCCACACCGTGCGTGCGGTCGTACCCCACATGATCGAGCACGGCGCAGGTGGGGCGATCATCCTCACCAGTTCGGTCGCGGCGATCAGGGCAAGCCGCAACCTCGGGCACTACGCCGCCAGCAAGGGTGGTGTCGTGAGCCTCATGCGCACCCTGTCCAACGAGCTCGGTGAGCACGGAATTCGGGTGAACACGCTCAATCCGGGCACCGTGAGGACCGACATGATCGAGAACGACGCGATGTATCGCATCTACCGGCCCGATCTCGAATCGCCGACGCAGGACGACATCGTCGAACACTGCCGCCGCCGCAACGAACTCGACGTCCCCTGGGTCGAAGCCGTCGACATCAGCAACGCCCTGGTGTGGCTCGCCTCCGACGAGGCACGCTACGTAACCGGGGTCGTGCTGCCCATCGACGCCGGCCTCCTCGCGAAGTCCTAGAACCACCGCCCCTCGGGGTTCGTCTCGGAAGGAAATGCACGATGGAAAGCCCTGCCCGCTGCCCGGTGATCCACTTCGATCACAACTCGCCGGAACACTCGGCCGATCCTGCCGGTTCGTACCGGAAGATCCGCGAATCGGTGAAGGTGGGTTGGACGGAAGCCCACGGTGGCTACTGGGTTCTGTCCGATTACGCCTCGGTCTTCGATGCAGCACGTGACGACGAGGTCTTCTCTTCTCGCCGAACCGAATACGGCGGAGAGGGACTCTCGGTCGTCATACCCAAGACGCCGCATCACGATCACATCCCGATCGAGCTCGACCCACCGGAATTCCGCAAGTACCGCAAGATCGTCAATCCGATATCGGCGCCCGCTGCTGTCGAGAAGATGAAGGCGATGGTCGACCGCCACGTCGCCGGTTTCATCGACAGCGTTATCGAGAACGGTAAATGCGACCTCACGTCGGTGATCGGCGTGCCTTCCATCGTCACCATCGAGTGGCTCGGCCTCGACGTCTCCGAGTGGCGCCGCTACTCGGGGGCGCACTTCCAGGTGCTCGCCGGCATTCCAGGGACCCCGGAGCACACGCAGGCCGTCGAGGTCGACTTTCCGTACCTCGCCGAGCGCATCCGGCAGCGGATCACCGAGCGTCGCGCCGATCCCGAGGACGACATCATCAGCTACCTGGTGCAGCAGGAGGTCGACGGAAAGCCGCTCGACGACCACGACACCTTCGCGATCGTCGATCTGCTCATCTCGGGCGGCGTCGGTACCACCGCCTCATTGGTGAGCAACTCGCTGGGCTGGCTTGCCCGGAACCCCGACGTTCGGCAGCGCCTCATCGACGATCCGAGCCTCATGGACCACGCCGTCGAGGAGTTCTTGCGGTACTTCTCGCCGACGCAGGCACTCGCTCGCACCGTCATGCGCGACACCGACTTCCACGGCTGTCCGATGAAGAAGGGTGATCGTGCGCTGCTGTCGTGGTCGTCGGCGAACCGCGACCCGCAACTGTTCGACAGTCCTGATGAGGTCGACATCGACCGCTGGCCGAACCGGCACACCGCGTTCGGGATCGGTGTCCACCGGTGTGCCGGTTCGCACCTCGGCCGATACATGTCGCACGCTCTGATCAGCCAGGTGCTGCAGCGGATGCCGGACTACCGGGTCGACGTCGACGCGCTGGAGCCCTACCCGCGCCAGGGCGTCAACTCCGGCTACCAGCGAATCCCGGCGACATTCACCCCGGGCAAGCGGACGCTGACCGACTACACCCTCATGTGACGTCGGGTCGGGCCGCGCGGAGAGCGCGGACCCACCTTCCGTA